>CADBQF010000195.1 GCA_902796705.1 Ruminococcus flavefaciens | reverse complement strand
TTTTAACATTTCTCAAACATCTTGCAAACAATTCATTAACGTTCGTGGGATATAATACAGACATACCAAAGATGAAGGAGGTCATGGTATGAACGGTATAAAAGTAAACGGACTCACGCATGATTATGGACACGGACGAGGTGTATTTGATGTGAGTTTTGAAGTAAAAGAGGGAGAGACTCTTGGTTTCTTAGGGCCGAACGGAGCAGGCAAATCGACAACGATGCGTCATCTTATGGGATTTTCAAAGCCGCAGAGCGGAACTGTTGAGATAAACGGGCTTGACTGCACGAAGGAACACTGCAAGGTAATGGAGGAAGTCGGATATCTTCCGGGAGAAGTCGTTATGCCGGACGGTCTGAACGGCTGGCAGTTCATAAAAATGATGCAGGGAATGAAAAGGACAGGCAGTGACGAACGTGTGAGATATCTTCTTGAACGCTTCAAGGCAGATCCCTCCGGAAGCGTCCGGCGTATGAGCATCGGTGAAAAGAGAAAGCTTGCAGTAGCGGCTGCTTTCATGAATGATGCCGGAGTGCTTCTCCTTGACGAACCGTCGAGCGGACTTGATCCGCTCATGCAGGAAGTTTTTATCGATCTTATCCGTGAGGAAAAGGAACGTGGCAAGACGATACTTCTTTCCAGTCATATATTCAGCGAAGTCGAAGCACTCTGCGACAGGATAGCGATAATCAAGGACGGAAAACTCGTATCTGTAGTTGATGCAGCGGAGATAAAACACGGACTCCACAATGTTATAACAGTCGGATTCAGTAGCGAAAAGGATTATTCGGAATTTCTCAGTTCAGGCATGGAAGTAAGCGGAGATGACCGCAAGGAGCTTAAATGTTCGGTTATCGTCGATGATGAAGAGATCAACAGGTTCATCGCTCTGATAAAAAGGTTCAGGATACGTTCCTTTGCGGAGCATTCCGTAACGCTTGAGGAATACTTCATGCACTTTTACAAAAATACCAAAACGTTCGGAGGTGCGGCATATGCGTGATGAGGCAATAAAAGCCGATTCCCTGACAAAAGACTACGGCGGAGGAAAGGGCATATTCGGACTGGATTTCACTGTGAAGAAAGGTGAAGTCTTCGGGATAGTCGGAACGAACGGTTCAGGAAAGACGACAACTCTCCGTCATCTCATGGGATTTCTCAGACCGGACAGCGGAAGCTGTGAGATCATGGGACTTGACTGCATGAAATACCCAAAGGAGATAAAGGCTCATGTCGGATATGTTCCGGGCGAGATAGATTTTCCCGATATCGGAACAGGTACTCAGTTCCTTAAAATACAGGCTGATCTTCTCGGAGTAAAGGACAGAGGATATATCTCAAAGCTGGTCGATATGTTCAAACTTGATACAGATGCTTCACTCAGGCGAATGAGCAAGGGCATGAAGCAGAAGACAGCACTTGTGGCAGCTTTCATGGCACGCCCTGACGTGCTTCTGCTTGACGAGCCAAGCACGGGACTTGATCCGCTCATGAGAGATGCACTTATAGAGCTTATCATTCAGGAGAGGGACAGAGGTGCAGCTATACTTATGTCGAGCCATATTTTCAAGGAACTTGACGATACAGCCGACCGTGTGCTTTTTATAGACAAGGGAAAAATGACAGATCTTGCTGACAAGAACAAGCTGTCGGAAAATATGATACCTGTTTACAGGATCGGTTTCAGATCTCAGGAGGAATACGACCGTTTTGAGATGATGACTTCTTTTGAGATATCCCACGAAAACAGGAAGTATCTTCATATAGATGTGGATATCCCGGAAGATTCGGTCAATAAGCTCTTTGATGAACTTGACGGATATGATCTCAGATACATGAGATACCGCCCGTTCACGCTCGAAAACTACTACGCTCAGAGGATAGAAAAAGGAGGAAATATCAATGCTTAATGTACCGCTTTTAAAACAATCGATAAGATCAAACGCCGTAATGTGGGGAAGCATGACAGGAGTTATGACTCTGCTCTGCATACAGTTCTCTATGCTTGACATGACGAGATCGATGCTCTTCACGATATTCTACGGAATGATGACGACAATTCTTCCGGGAATATATGTACTCGTAACAGCAAATAAACTCATAGCATCACAGGTAGACCGTGGATCAATGGCATACGTACTTTCAGCACCGATAAAACGAAGCACAGTGACGGTCACACAGGCATTCTTCCTTGTGAATTCGCTTATACTCATGTTCGGGATACAGACAGCAGCACATCTTCTTGTGAACAGCAGCAAACCAATATCGCTTGCCACGCTTGGATATACGATGCTTCCGGGAGATCTGACAGGAAAGATGATCTTGCAGGTGAATATATCGGCACTCATGGTATGTATCGCACTTTCGGCAGTCTGCTTCATGTTCTCCGGGATATTCAGTTCATCAAAATATGCGATAGGACTCAGCGGAACGTTCATAGGTGTCAATATTCTTGCGAATATGCTTGCAATGTTCGGAAGTCTCGGCGTATCAGGACTTGATAAGTTCAAGTATCTTACAATAGTCAGCTTTTACGATTATCAGTCGGTACTCTTTGCAAAGAATGACTGGATAGAAAAAATGATCTTCCCCGTGCTGATAGCACTTGCGGCTTTTACGCTCGGTCATGTGGTTTTCAAAAAGAAAGACCTCCCGCTCTGACGGAGATATAAGGCCGGTTCTCATAAGGAAGTATATACCTTTTAGTGGGGCAAAACCTTTCTGAGGAAAGGTTCTTTCCCCACACCCCTTTTCCAAAGACTTTTAACATGAAAT
>CADBQF010000194.1 GCA_902796705.1 Ruminococcus flavefaciens | reverse complement strand
CAGTGTATCAGACCGTGAAAAGAATCTCGCCAAAGCTCAGAAAAACCTGCTGGAGATATTCAATGAAGCTGCTTCACGGGAGATACTTGAAATGTTTGCCGGAGCGTTTGATTGGGATATAACGCTTCCGGAAACAGATTGCCCTGCTCCGCCTATACCTGAATACATACCTGTACCTGAACCTGTTTATGATAATATCCGGACGATCATGATAAATGACGCAGTTGAAGGTCAGGGAACATATACCGGAGAAACAGATCATTCCGGCTCTCCGCACGGACAAGGGACTGCGATCTATTACAGCGGTTCTGTTTACGAAGGAGAATGGGAGTACGGTCAGTATAACGGAAAAGGCATAATGACATACAGCACCGGAAACGTCTATAACGGCGAATGGGAACTCGGTGACCAGTCAGGACAAGGAAGAATGGATTATAAAAACGGCGATGTCTACGAAGGTGAATGGAAATACGGAGTTCAGGACGGAAAAGGGAAAATGACATATATCAACGGCTTTACCTATGAGGGTGAATGGAAATATGCCGCACGGAACGGATATGGAGTCCTGACTTATCCTAACGGTATAGTTTATGAAGGCGGATTTGAAAACGGCTCATACCACGGAAAAGGGAAAATGACATTTCCTGACGGGACATTCTGTGAAGGCATCTGGAAGTGCGGTAAATTAATTCCGGACAAACTATAATAACAATAATATTGTTTTCAGGGGGAGATCACATGAAATGCAGCAAATGCGGTGCTGAATGGAAAACTGCAAACGATGCAAAGATAATAAAATGCCCTTTCTGCGGTGAAGACCTCACTCAAAAAAAGGATACGGAAGATAACGAAGCTGTCAGAACGATAAAAGACATCATAAAGAAGTACGGCAAAAATATTTTCATGCAGAAAGAAAGATTTATCGGGCTTTTCGGAGATCTTGCACCTAAGCTTTCCTATGAGAAAAAAGCTCTCAGCTATGCTATGAATGAAAGGATAATCACCTATTTCAACTGCGATGAAGCTGACAGGGAGAAAAATTTCAGTTCTGCACGCACTGTGCTTGAAGATATCCTCTCGGAAAAAGCCGTGCGTGTCGTTATGGAGATATTCGTGAAAGTCTTCGGCTGGGATATAAAGCTTCTCGATAAGCTGAACGATAATAATACTGTCTCTGTTTCCTCTGAACGGACTGAAAAGAACAGTTCCGCAGATGACGGCGATGATTATTCCGGAGAGAAAAACGCTCAGGGACAGCCTCACGGAAAAGGTATCATGCACTACAAAAACGGCGATATCTACAACGGCGAATGGCAGAACGGCAAGCGTCACGGCATCGGTACGATGACCAGCGGAGGCCGGACTTATAACGGACAATGGAAAAACGACCGGTTCGTAAAAGCTTCCGACACCGGTATCGATAAAAAACATTATCCTGACGGTTCGGATTATACGGGCGACCTCGTGAACGGAAAACGCCACGGCAGGGGTACTATGAAGTTTTTCAACGGAAATATCTACTCCGGCGAATGGGAAAATGATATCATCTCCGGAAAAGGCACATTCACCTACAAAAACGGCGATAAATACGTCGGTGAATACAAATACGGCAAACGCAGCGGAAAAGGTACGTTCACTTTCGTCAACGGCAGCTCATATACCGGCGAATGGGCTAATGACCATTACAGCGGCCACGGCAGATTCGTTTTCAAAAACGGCAATATCTACGACGGAGAATGGCAGGGTGGCAAACGAAACGGCATCGGCACTTTCACAAACGGCTCTTCTGTGACTTACGGCGAATGGATGAACGACATTCTTATAAAAAAGCTCGATATCAATGCTAAAGCTCCGGAGCAGAAATAAAGGCATGGCGGATATTCTAAGGGGGAATAATAATGAAATGTAAAAAATGCGGCTCGGACTGGAATTCGGCTTCCGGAAAAGTGCTGACAAAATGCCCTTTCTGTGACGCAGAACTCACAGAGAAAGAAAATGCCCATAACAGTGAAGCTGTCAGGGCGATAAAAGATATCCTAAAAAAATACGGCGTATCGGTCCTTAGTGAAAAATCACGCTTTATCGGACTTTTCGGAGACTATGCACCTAAGCTCACACACGAAAAGAGGATTTTGCAGCTTGCTCTTGATGAGAATACGGCTAAATTTTTTGTAAACTGTAAAGAAGCTGAACGTGAGAATAATCTTGCTAAAGCACAGAATAATCTTCTTGAAGTCCTCAATGAAAATACAGTAAAAGAGATACTCGAAATATTTGTCGGTGTTTTCGGCTGGAATGTAAAAATTCTTGAAATGATTCAGAAGTCTGTTCAGCAGAATACTAATTCTGTACCTAAAAATATTGCAACAGTAAGAGTATTAGCTCGTTATGGAGTAAATGAAATTGGAACATACACCGGAGAAGTCAACGCACAAGGCAAACCTCATGGATTTGGAAAGGCTGTTTATGATAATGGCAATGTTTATGAGGGTGAATGGAAAGACGGATCTCATAATGGACAAGGCAAAATAACATATGATCATGGCGTTGTTTATGAGGGCGAATGGAAAGATGATTGGCGTTACGGAAAAGGAAAAATGATATATGCAAATGGCGATGTTTATGAGGGTGAATGGAAAGCTGATTGTCGTGACGGAAAAGGAAAAATGATATATAATAACGGAAAAGTAAAAGACGGTTTTTGGGAAAATGGACTGTTTATAGGTAAATCAAAATAAGTTAAATAAAAAAAATATCTCTCCCCCATTGACATTTTCTCATTCGTGTGTTATAATTAATAATCGAAATGTAGAACTGCACTACTGTCTAAGGTAACTGATGGGCTGCGTGTTTGCAAATAGTAATGAAAGAGGTGACAATCATGAAAGAGGGAATCCACCCTAACTTTGTAAAGACTACCATTACCTGCCACTGCGGCAATGTTATGGAAACTATGTCCACAAAGGAAAACATCAAGGTTGAAATCTGCTCCAAGTGCCACCCGTTCTATACCGGCAAGCAGAAGCTCGTTGATACAGGCGGACGTGTTGACAGATTCAAGAAGCGTTTCAATATGGACAAGTAAGTCATACAGCCGGTCTCAGACCGGCTTTTTGCGTTATAGATTTAGGTATATATATGAATTATCTCACTGTTTCAGAACCGGCGGAAGCCTCATTCATCGAAAAGCGTTCGGAGTTCATCGGCTATATCTCCCCCGTTTCCACAAGCGAGGAGGCTGTTGACTTCATCAACGGCATAAAAGCACGCCACCGCAAGGCAAAGCATAACGTCTACGCCTATATACTGCGTCAGGATAATATTTCCAGATATTCCGACGACGGAGAGCCGCAGGGTACTGCCGGTGTGCCTGTCCTCGAAGTTCTCAGAAAGCGTGGCCTGACTGATATATGTGTTGTCGTCACAAGATATTTCGGAGGTATCCTCCTCGGCGGCGGAGGCCTTGTAAGAGCCTATTCGCACGCTGCTTCTCTTGCCTGTGATGCCGCACATACTATGGATATGTGCCTTTGCCATAAGCTGAGACTCACAGCGGATTATTCCATGTACGGCAAGATATCGTATCTCCTGCCGGCTCATGGCACTATCACTCTCAGCTCTGATTTCGGGAGCGACGTGACTATGGAGATACTCGTCCTCTCTGAAAAACTCGATGCTTTGAAAAAAGAACTCACCGAAGCCACGAACGGCAGCATCATCATTGATGACCGCGGCGAATCGTATGAGGATTTCTCCTCCGTACAGACATATTAAGGGGTGATCGTGCATGACTATACGTGAACAGACCGAACAGATCGAAGAAATGATCCTTTGCTCCGATGCCTGCAAAAGCACTGACGCAGCCGGAACAAAACGTCTGCGTGCCGAAGAGAAATGCCCTTTCAGGACAGAATTCCAGCGTGACCGTGACAGGATACTCCACTGTAATTCATTCAGGCGACTGAAACGAAAAACTCAGGTCTTCCTTTCACCGGTCGGTGACCACTACAGAACTCGCCTGACGCATACTCTCGAAGTCGCTCAGATCGCCAGGACTATCTCAAGAGGTATGCGGCTCAATGAAGACCTCACAGAAGCTATCGCCCTCGGCCACGATCTCGGCCACTCGCCTTTCGGTCACTGCGGCGAAGCAGTGCTGAATGATATATGTCCCCACGGATTCAAGCATTATATGCAGAGCGTCCGTGTAGCCGAAGTCCTCGAAAAAAAAGGAAAAGGACTCAATCTCACCTTTGCAGTCAAAAACGGCATAGAATGTCATACGAATAAGACGGCTGCCACAAAGGAAGGAAATGTTGTCCGGCTCGCTGATACTATCGCCTACATAAACCACGATATCGAGGATTCTATCCGTGCAGGCCTGCTCCACGAGAGCGATCTTCCGGAAGAATGTACTTCGGTACTCGGCAGCACAAAAACAAAAAGGATAACCACGCTCATCGCCTCCGTTATAGAACACGGCACAGAAGATATCGATTTCATGCCCGGTATCCGCAAAGCTCACGATGACCTGAAAGCCTTTATGTTCAGAGAAGTCTACACGAACCCCGCTGCTAAACAGGAGGAGACCAAGGCTGAACTCCTTGTAAGAAAACTCTACGCCTACTTCATCGATCATACGGAGCTTCTGCCGTATGAGTACCGCAGCATCATGCAGACCGATGACGCTGACAGAGCTGTATGCGACTATATAGCCGGCATGAGCGATGAATACGCTGTCGATCTCTATACCGAACTCTTCGTACCGAAATTCTGGAAATAGCGGGGTGACACAATGGCACAGAATGACGAATTTCTCATCACGCTGCGAAACGCCAACCCTATCGAGACTGTTATGGGTTCTTACGTGAACCTCATCAGACGGGGACGGGATTACATATGTTCATGCCCTTTCCATTCGGAGAAAACTCCGTCATGTCATGTATACTGCAACGACACTTCGCCGCATTTCTATTGTTACGGATGCGGTGCGGGCGGAGATGTAATAACATTCATCATGAAGATAGAGAATCTCGACTTCACGGAAGCAGTCAAACTCCTCGCACAGCGGTCAGGTCTGGAAGTTCCGCAGAAAAACAGCAAGGACAGTTTCCTCGCCAAAAGACGCACAAGGATATACGAGATGAACCGCCTCGCTGCCAATTATTACTACACCTGCCTCCTCAGAGGAAAAGACAAGTCCGGACTCGGATATTTCAGCAGAAGAAAGCTCTCTCCGCAGACGATAAAAAAATTCGGCCTCGGATATGCCCCCGATTCGTGGGACTCGCTCACAAATATGCTCCTCTCAAAAGGGTATAATGAAGATGAGATAACAGACGCATGGCTCGCAGGACGTTCACAGAAAAGCGGAAAGCTTTTCGATATGTTCCGCAAGCGTGTGATGTTCCCTATCCTTGACCTGAGAGGAAATATCATCGGATTCGGCGGAAGAGTCCTCGACGACTCAAAGCCGAAATACCTCAACACAGCACAGACTCCCGTTTTCGACAAGGGCAGCAATCTGTTCTCGATGAATTTCGCCAAGAACGCCGATACAAAGCGGATAATACTCTGTGAAGGCTACATGGACGTTATCGCTGTGAATCAGGCAGGATTCGAGAACGCTGTCGCCACTCTCGGAACAGCTATTACTCCGGCTCAGGCAAGACTCATGAGCCACTACGCTGATGAAGTCGTGATAGCTTACGACAGCGACGGTGCAGGACAGAATGCCGCTCAGAAGGCTATCAACCACTTCTCTGATGTCGGTATGCGGACTAAGATACTCCGCATGGAGGGTGCTAAAGATCCGGACGAGTATATCAAGAAATTCGGTGCTGACAGATTCCGGCTGCTCATCAACGGCTCGGAAGATGCAACGGCTTTCATGCTCGATAAATGTGAAGCCGGCATCGACACTGACACGGAACTCGGCCGTGTCGAACTTCTCCGCAGGGCTTCAAAGATCCTCGCAGGCATTGAGTCACCGCTCGAAAGAGAAGTCTATATTTCCCGTACCGCAAAGAAATGCGATATCTCACCGGATATTCTCCGCTCGCATATCAATGATATTCTGAAGAAGAATAAGTACGGCATGGAAAAACGGGAATGGAACAATATCAAATCTTCTGCATCGGTAAGACGTGATGACATAAATCCGGAATCGGCTTCTCATCACAGAGAGGCAAAAGCTGAGGAAGCGATCATCGCTTATATTCTCCGCCGCCCGGAAGATGTAGTTTCGGTCGGTGAGGAGATATCGCCGGAACATTTCGTCACAGCTTTCAATAAAAAAGTATATGCCGCTGTTCTCGGTATCATGAAAGACGGAGGAGATTTTACTATCTCGATGCTCGCTGATGAATTTTCTCCCGACGAACTGGGAAGAATAAGCGGAATAGAAGCCGCAAGCCGGGATATCGACTATTCAAGGAAGTATATTTCCGACTGTGCGAAACTGCTCAATGAGGCAGTTCCGTCAAAGACCGACGGAGCCGAAATGTCAGACGAAGAGCTTCAGGCTCTCTTTAAATCAAAAAACAAGTAAGCTGTCAGCCACGCTGACAAAAAAGTATTTGAATATATATCAATATCACAGGAGGATATTTCTATGGAGAACAAGAAAAATACCATTGAAGCACTCATGGAACAGGGAAAAGCTACCGGAAAGCTCACCACCAAGGAGATCACCGACGCTCTCGAAGAGCTTGATTTCGATGTAGACCAGCTCAATACTTTCTATGACAACTGTGAAAACCTCAATATCGAGATCGTTGAGGATATGAACATCGATGCCGACCTCAAGATAGGTCTCGACTCCAACCTCACTGATGACCTCGAAATGGCTCTTTCAACTGAGGGTATCGCTATCGACGATCCTGTAAAGATCTACCTCAAGGAGATCGGCCGTGTACCGCTCCTTACAACAGAAGAAGAAATAGAGCTCGCTCAGAGAATGTCAAAGGGCGATCCTTACGCCAAGAAGCGTCTCTCTGAGGCTAACCTCCGTCTCGTTGTATCTATCGCTAAGAAATATGTCGGAAGAGGTATGCAGTTCCTCGACCTTATCCAGGAAGGAAACCTCGGTCTTATCAAGGCTGTTGAAAAATTCGACTACACAAAGGGATTCAAATTCTCAACATACGCTACATGGTGGATACGTCAGGCTATCACCCGTGCTATTGCTGACCAGGCAAGAACTATAAGGATCCCTGTTCATATGGTGGAAACTATCACCAAGGTAAAGAAGATATCCAGCAAGCTCCTCCACGAGAACGGAAGAGATCCCAGCCCGGAGGAGATCGCTGACGAACTCAATATGCCTGTGGACAAGGTACGTGAGATCATGCGTGTCGCTCAGGACCCCGTTTCCCTTGAAACTCCTATCGGTGAGGAGGCGGACAGCCACCTCGGTGACTTTATCCCCGATGACGATGCTCCCGCTCCGGCTGAGGCTGCTTCTCATACTCTCCTCAAAGAGCAGCTCAACGAAGTCCTCTCTACCCTCACAGACCGTGAAGCTAAAGTCCTCAAGCTCCGTTTCGGCCTTGAAGACGGAAAATCACGCACTCTTGAAGAAGTCGGTCAGAGATTCGACGTTACCCGTGAGCGTATCCGTCAGATCGAAGCCAAGGCTCTCCGTAAGCTCCGTCACCCCAGCAGAAGCAAAAAGGTCAAGGATTTCCTTGACTGATATATCAGACATACATATCATCACAGCCGCCGGCTCAGCAGTCAGGCGGCTGTTTTTGTTATCACAGTGTTATTTAATTGTAATGTGATTGACTTTTTTCTGATGATGCTGTATAATAGAATTATGTATAATTTATGGTCGGCTGTATACCAGAAATGCAGTGCCGCATATTTCTGAACTTGTTTTATCCTATGCGGGATACGGAGTGCTTATGAGTATTTTTAACCTCGGAAAGAACCCTCCGGAATTGAGCCACGACTGGCAGGTCTTCCAGCAATTTGTAGGCAATATAGGTGCTTTTACATATATAGCAAAGGATAAGGCCGCTTATCTCGATTCCGCTGCCTGTCATATGCTCTCATGCCAGAGCGAAAAGCTTAACGAATTCGAGTTCTTTGATCTGCTCGAAAAAATTTCAAAGAATCCTATCGAAGGACAGAAACACATCTACCGCTTTACTGAAAACAATATCACTAAATTCATTAAAATGAACATCTACGAGAGCAGCGACGAATGGCTCGGATTTGTTCAGGACTTCACACGCCAGATATCCGAACTCAACAGCGGTGACAGCTTCATCGAATACGATCCGGTGACACGCCTCCCCTCTTACCCTTCTTTCTCGCAGAAGATAAAGAAGATACTCCCGGATACGCAGAAAGGCTGCCTTGCTACCGTCTACATCAACGGAATCGACAAGCTCGGCTCGTTCCTGACTGTAGATACGACAAATAGCTGTATCACTTCTGTTGCAGAGGCTCTCAAAGGTTTTGCAAATGACAATGTTATAATCGGTGCTAAGTCGAACTACGAGATCTGTGCTTTCTTCCGTGACCTCGACAAGATGAACGTGTACAATCTCCTCAACAGCATGGACGAGGCTGTGCAGAATTGCGTGCTTACGGATAATTTCGGTGAGATAATCGATATTTCCGACAAGAGCAGCCTGAGTCTCTCTATCGGCTGTGCGTCTTATCCGGAAGAAGCGTCGGACTTCAATATGCTCGTCAATTATTCTGAATTCGCCCTCTACGAAGCACGTACAGACAAGAGACACGTTATCAACTGGTTCTCGGAGGAAAGCTATGTGCGTGAAAAGGACTCCTACAAGAATGCACAGCTCTTCTCACGCATCGTGCAGGATAATCTGCTCACCTATTATCTCCAGCCTATCGTCGAGACTCAGAAGGGCGAGATAGTTGCTTATGAAGCTCTTATGCGTACTGTCGGTGATATCCGCATGACTCCGAGCCAGATACTCCGCATCGCTGAAGAACAGAACAACCTCTACGCTATCGAGAAGCTGACGTTCTACAATACTCTCAAGCTCCTCAGCGATAATCAGCCTGTCTTCGAGAACAGGAAGCTCTTCATAAACTGCATGGCGAACAGCCTCCTCACTGACGAGGATTTCAATGAACTCTACCTCACTTACGGTGAACTCATCGAGAGAACGGTCATCGAGATCGTCGAGGACAGTGCCGCTACGACGGAGGGCATAGAACTCCTCAAAAAGAGATGCGGCTTCACTCACACGAAGCTCGCTATCGATGACTACGGCACAGGCTATTCAAACAGCTCAAATCTCCTCAACTACAGACCGGATTACATAAAGATAGACCGCTCGCTCATAAGCGATATCCAGAACGACCTCAAAAAGCAGCAGCTCGTTACGCAGATAATCGAATTCTGCCACGACAATCAGCTCAAATCGCTTGCTGAGGGCGTTGAGACCGTTCAGGAGATGAAGACCGTCATAAGACTCGGTGTTGACCTTATCCAGGGTTACTATACTTCCAAGCCAAAGCCGCTCTTCCTCAACAGCATCTCATCTGAGGTCAAGGACGAGATAATCAAGACTAATCTTGAAACACGTCCTAACGGCGTTAAGAAGATATACGCCGCACAAAGCGACAGCGAACTTGATCTTCTTAAACTTGCCCTTGAAAAATATACCGATATCCACGTATATCAGAGCAAGCTCACTATCGTCGGTGATCCTGACAAGCCTGTCAAAATGAATATCACTGTCATGGATAATCATAGCTGTGAACTTACGCTCAAAAATGTGAACATGATAAGCGGAAACAGCAAGCCGACTATCTGCGTCGGTGAATACGCCCGACTTGTCCTCAATGTCTCAAAGACGAACAAGCTCGGCTATTCGGGTATCTACGTTCCTATGGGAAGCCAGTTCGAGCTTACCGGCAAGGGAAGCCTTACTATCGACTGCTACGCCTCTGAGGGCATCGGCATCGGCAACGATTACGATCACGGCTACGGCGATATCTGCATCAATATGGCTGGTACTTTGGAGATAATCTCCAACAGCGTCGATACGCTCTGCATAGGCGGCGGCTATAATGACGACGATTCCGAGATAAAGCTCCAGTCCGGAAAGGTAAAGGTATATATGTACTCCCACCACGGACTCGCTATCGGAAGCTTCAACGGCGATTCAAATGTCGATATCGCAGAAGGCTGTCAGCTCGATGTCACTATTTCCGGCATCAAGGTAACAGGTATAGGAAGCTGCCGTGGTATATCGACTATCACTTCTTCCGGCGATATCACAATGTACTGCACAGGTGCAAACGCTGTCGGCATCGGTGTCCTCGAAGACGGTGAGGGAAGCGTCGTCATCAAGAAAGGTCACATCTCTATGAAGATGAGATCAGCTAAACACTCCTGCATCGGTACTCTCGGCGGCGGAAGTGTCAATACAAAGATCAAGAACGCTGAGATCGTCATCGATTCAGAGGGCGACGAAGTTACCGGTATCGGTGATACAAGAGGTTCAGGAAATGTCGCTATCATCGATTCATCTATCAATATGAAGATGCTCGCTGCTAATCCGAAGGATATCGCAACGGGAACAGGCGATGTTCAGATACAGAACTCCACTATAAATTCCCTTGTGAACAACAAACGCATAGAACACAACTGATCCACCTGTTCCGCATATCCGGAACAGTATGAACTTGCTAAAATGTCACGGGCTGCCGGAGACGACAGCCCTTACATATGTCCGTTCACATCAGCGATATGAACGGTATTTCAATCAGAAAGAAAGGTTTTGAGATTAATTTATGAAACTTGGTATGGTAGGTCTGCCGAATGTCGGCAAAAGCACACTCTTCAACGCACTTACGAACGCTGGTGCAGAATCAGCTAACTATCCGTTCTGTACTATCGACAAGAATGTCGGTATAGTTTCTGTTCCGGACGAACGCCTTGACAAGCTCGCTGAAATGTACGAGCCTGACAAATTCACTCCGGCTACGCTCGAATTCGTCGATATCGCCGGACTCGTCAAGGGTGCATCAAAGGGCGAAGGTCTTGGCAATAAATTCCTCGCTGATATCCGTGAAGTTGACGCTATTGTCCACGTCGTAAGATGCTTCGAGGATACAAATATCATTCACGTTGACGGAAGCATCAATCCGCTCCGTGATATCGAGACTATCAACCTCGAACTCATCTTCTCCGATATCGAAATGGTAGACAGACGTATCGACCGTGCTAAAAAAGCCGCTAAGGGCGATAAGAAGTACCTCGCTGAGATAGACCTCCTCGAAAGACTCAAGACTCACCTCGAAAACGGAAAGTCTGCAAGAGGATTCGACTTCACTGACGACGAGCGTGAGATACTCAAAACAACTCCCCTCCTCTCTGCTAAGCCTGTCATCTACGCCGCTAACCTCAGCGAAGACGACTTCGTGAACAATATCGAAACTAACGAGAATTACAAGAAGGTATGCGAACTTGCCGCTGAAGAACATTCCGCTGTTCTCCCGATATGTGCCCAGACAGAAGCTGAGATATCCGATATGACCGACGAGGAAAAGAAAGAGTTCCTCGCTGAACTCGGTCTCGAAGTTTCAGGTCTTAACCGTATCATCAAAGAGGGTTATTCCCTCCTCGGACTTATCTCGTACCTCACCGCCGGAAAACAGGAAGTCCGTGCATGGACTATCACAAAGGGTACAAAAGCTCCCCAGGCTGCCGGTAAGATCCATACCGACTTCGAGAGGGGCTTTATCAAGGCTGAGGTCGTAAACTGGAAAGAACTCCTGGACAGCGGTTCACTCCACGCTGCCAAGGAAAAGGGTCTGGTGCGTATGGAAGGCAAGGACTATGTGGTACAGGACGGAGACGTTATCCTGTTTAGGTTTAATGTATAATAGTGAACATTTGTATATAATAAATTTTTTTAAAAAAATATCCCCCGAGGGGGCTTATATAGATTATAGAGAGTGTTATTATATATTTGCCCGTTGTAAAGGAAGTTCTTTATAAACGTACTTCCTAACCGGGAAAGGTACATACACGGGCTGTAAATATTGCCTGCATCGGAGCTTCTTCGTTGCAACAGTTCGTTCTCTCCATGTAATGCCTTTCCCGAAAGAAGACCGTGTTTTTACGGTCTTTTTTTTCTGAAAAAAAACAGCCCCGAAACCGCTAAAGCGATTCCGAAGCTGTTACAATGAATGGATTAATATTTAATTAAACGATCGGAGGTGTTCCTTCTGCGTTTGAAACAACTGCATCGATCATTACAGAAGCTCCCTTAAGGATATCAGCTACACCCACAACTCTTCTTGCAGGAGTTCCGTCGGGGAAGAATTCCTTATAAGCTTCATCAACAGCCGCAAGATCTGCCATGTCCTTGAGGTAGATATTTACCTTAACTGTATCCTCAATCTTGTGGTCAACGCTCTCAATAATAGCCTTGATGTTGGCAAGTGCCTGCTTAGCCTCAGCGCCTGCGCCGCCTGCTACGAGCTCGCCTGTAGCAACGTCAATACCGAACTGTGCGCCTATATTATTATAGTGTGAAAATGCGCATGTCTGTGTTGAATTCTTGCACTTAGGCGCCTTGTCTGTGTTGTTTGCCTCAAGGATAAGTCCGTGTCTGTCCTCAACGAGCTGGGGAGGAGTACCGTCACCGTGGGAAACAACAGCCTCTACAGCGATGTCTGCGCCGAACTGGAGATCCTTTACATTTACAACGCTGCGTGCGGGAAGGTAGTTAACTGCCCTTGCGATCGCAGTGTCGGGGAAATATGTCTTATATACCTCGTTTACTGCTTCAAGATCTCCTAAGTTCTTAAGGAAGATAGTGATCTTTACGATATCGTCTACGCATACATCTATGCCGGCAAGAATGTTTTTTACGTTCTTAAGAGCCTGATCAGCCTGTTCTTTTATTCCGCCGGATACGAGCTTTCCGTCTGTATCAAGGGGAAGCTGTGTAGTGATGTTGTTGTAATGTGAAAATGCACATGTCTGTGTGGAATTCGGGCACTGGGGTGCAGTGTCGAAATTTCTTGCCAAAATAATAAGATCATCTGCCTGAGGCGCATCGGGAATAGTTCCGAGACCATGTGAGAGCACTGCGTCCGCCATGATGAGAGCTCCTTCCATGGGAAGTGCGTCTACTGCAACGAGTGTCAGTGTGGGCAGATAATCTGTATAAACACCTTTATAAGCTTCTATAGCAGCGTCGGCATCTGCGATATCCTTTAAGAATATGGAGATCCTTACGGTCTGCTCAACCTTACGGTCGATACCTTCGATAACTGCTTTGATATTTTTAAATACCTGAGCAGCCTGCTCTGCGATACCGCCTGCAACAAGCTCGCCTGTAGCAGGATCGATAGGAAGCTGTGTTGAAAAATGATTGTAGTGGGAAAATGCAACACTGTGTGAGCTGAGGTCACACTTGGGTGCACCGTCTACGTTTCTTGCAAGTACTACGTTATCAGCCATAAGAAAATTCCTCCTTAAATACAAGTATTTTTATTTACGGATTACATCTCCTATTTTATGAAAAATAACGCAAAATGTCCACTATTTTTTACGGAAAATAAGGAATTTACTTATAACATAATTCGATGCTATGATGATGATCTGGACTATGATCTTTGCAATTCTGTCGTCCATGCCCATGGCAGTAACGAAAACGAACATCATCCCCATATCTATACCGAGAGTAACGAGTCTGGCTCCGAAAAAACCGGCGGCTTCGGCAAGGATATTTTTATTTTTGCTTTGGAATACATATTTCCTGTTTACTATATATGCAAATGTAACGGAGACTATCCACGAAATAACATTGGCCGCCTGAAGCTCGCCCGGGTGCTCGGGATTTAAAAATGTATGAGTGCATCCGTAATATACACCGAGACTGACCGCTGTAGTCAGAACTCCGAAGATAAGGTAATTTATTACCTCTTTGTGTTTGTTATACAGTGACTTAATTGACATGAATTTACTGTTTCTCCTAACGACAGGTAATATTTACACCTGTAAATTAATACCTTCACTATTATAGACTTTTTGCTTTTTTTTTCAAGTGCTCGGTAATATTGACACACAGAAT
>CADBQF010000193.1 GCA_902796705.1 Ruminococcus flavefaciens | reverse complement strand
TTAAAAATCCTTGACATACGACAGTATGCCTGCGGATTTTTGCCTTGCCACCGACAAAATTATGCCTGAAAATCCGTACATTCACCCCTATGTGGACAGGTTCTTAGTTCATACAATATTATTTTTGATAGCATAGACAGCGAGCTGTGTGCGGTCTTTCAGGTGAAGCTTTTCGAGAAGACGGGAGATGCCGTTGCGGACAGTACCCTCCGCAAGAAAGAGCTTTGCGGCTATCTCCTTGTTATCGCAGCCGTCGCATATCAGACGCAGAAAGTCCGTTTCTCTTTCTGTAAGCTGGATATCCGGCTTTGCTTCCGGCTGTGATTCTTTCCTGATAGAGCGGAAGACATTGCCGCAGAAAACGTTTATGCCGCCTGCGACAGCCTTTATCGAGTTGATTATCTGGTCATTGTCCATTTCTTTGAGGATATAGCCGTCCGCACCGGAATCCATAGCCATGCTGACGGTCTCCTTGTCGTCAAATGTCGTGAGGACGAGGACTTTGACATCGGGTAGCTTTTTCTTTATCTCCTTAGTGCCGTAACCGCCGTCGAAATCGGGCATTCTCATGTCCATGAGGACGACATCGGGCTGAGTGCGGACGGCGAGTTCATACGCTTCCTTTCCGTTGGAAGCTTCACCGACGACGCAGATCGAATCCTCTCCGGCAAGCACGGCTTTAAGACCGGAGCGGATTATCTTCACATCGTCTGCCAAAAGTATCTTTATCATAAAATTTGCTCCTTTGCAGGTATCTTCATAACAGCAGCGAAACCGTCGCCGGGGACGGAAGTGAACCTGACGCTTCCGCCGAGAGCTTCTGTACGCTCACGAATGCCACGCAGACCGTTGTTCTCCCTGATATCGCCGCAGCCTTTTCCGTTGTCGAAAATGTATATCTCCAGCCTGTCAGCGAGGAATTTGACGATGAGATCTATCCTTTTTGCCTCTGAATATCTCATGGCATTGGTTATCAGTTCACGGCAGTTGTCGTAGACTTCACGAATGCAGAAGTCGAAGCGGTGTTCTTCCTCGCCTTGGAAGCAGAGTTCGCACTCCATGCCACGCAGCGACGAAGCGACCGAGCGGACAGCTTTTTCCACAGAGGTCATGAATTCGTCATCACGCAGATTATTTATCGAACACCGGAGCTGTGTGACACCGCTTCGTGAAAGACCGTCTATCTCCCTTATGAGCTTTTCGTCCTCCTGAACGGAGATATCCCCGGCGAGAAGAACTTTTGCGATAGAGCTTATCAGAGTGAACGTATGACCTGCCGAGTCGTGTATCTCCTGTGCGATGCGGTTGCGTTCCTGTTCTATGCTGAGCTGACGCTCCGCCTTTGCAAGCTCGAAATATTCCGTAACATCGTTTATCTGGACGATGCGTGCCATAGTTCTCCCTGCCTTGTCCCGGCAGAAAGTCTGACGGAGGCTGTAACAGTGACCGCCGCTGGTGAATTCTTCCGCAGCCGAATCGGGATCGACAGCTCTGCCTGCCATTTCGCTCAGCAGCGAAGCAAGGCTGCCAAAAGCCATTCCCTGCGTGAGATCTAAGAGGGATCCGGCATATTTATTGAAATAAGTCAGCGAAAGATCAGTGTCAAAAACGATGACTCCGCCCGGAAGATTGTCGATAGTCTCATTAATGGCTATCCTGTTGATATTGAGCAGACCGTACCGGCTGAGAGCGATGAGTATGAGAATGCTCGAAAAGGCGAAGAACAGGGGAGTAAGCTCTATCCTCGTATCGATGAAGCCTGTCACGGTCAGCGTATTTATCGCCATAGGCACAGCCGCCGAGAGCGTCAGCAGTATCGTCTGATTCGTCACCTTGTCACGTTCTTTTATGTGACGGACGCACATCATCGTTATTCCGGTAATAATGCAGATGTAATACACGACCTGGAATATGTAGAAGAGTATGCCGTATTCCGGCTTTTTCTCCGAGAAATCCGAGTAGTACAGACCGTGGAGCGGATTTGTGAGTATAACGGCAGCAGCGGCGGCTGAAATGAGCGGCAGGAATTTCATGAGCCTGTTTACGAGCGGTCTTGCATCGATGAATTCGGCTGAGAACATCAGCCACAGCGGTGAGAAGATACATATACCAAGATTTCCGATAAGATAGCTCAGCCACCTCTGTTCACGGTTTATCGAGAAGAGTATGAGGAGCTGCGATATCAGCCACAGGATTATAGAGAGCTGACATAGCATGAAAAGCCGTGTGACTCTGTTGTTATTGCCTCTGCGGAGGATCCATGTGACCGAGCCGGTCATTCCGGAAAGTCCGATAAGCAGGAGTATCACGGAAAATATTTTTATCATCATGAGACCTCCTATCTGGTTTTTTCTATTATATCATATCTTTCCGCACATTTCAAGGGAACTGTCCGCATGATAGCGATATTTTGATCTCACGCTTGTCTGCGTGCGTGCGATGCGAGCGTAAGCTCGTTTTGCTTGTTTACCACATTTACATTTACATTTACATTCGCACACGCATCAGCATCAACATTTACATCTACATCTTCATCTACATATTCATTTACATTTTCATTTTCATATTCATATTCATTTTCATATTCATATTCATTTTCAGCTTGATCTGCTTTAGCAAAAAAAGCATTTGCTTCATTTTGCTTTGCCGTTCTATTTTTTGCTTGACAAGACAGCGGAAAATGTGTAAAATATATAGTATATACTATGTACGAATTTCAGCAATTGGAGGTTAATATGGATCCTAATCAGAAAAGACCACGTTCAAGAGAAAAAAACGTGACTTCAGGTGGAAACGGTGCTCACAGAAGAGGTGAAGGCCTCGGAACAGGCAGCGTCGGCGGACAGGGCGGATATTCCGACAGACAACAGTCATCAGGCGGCGGCGTAAAACGTGCTGCTGTCGGCGGAGGCGGCGGTCTTGCCATAATTGCTATAATCGCTATGATGCTCTTCAAGGGCGGCGGACTCGGCGGCCTTCTCGGAGGCGGCGGAAGCACAACTGCTCCCTCCGGCGGCGGAAATTCCTCCGGCGGATACTCCGCAAGCTCCGAGAGCAAGGCGGATACATCTGTTGCCGCCGGTTCAAGAGCAAAGAGGACTCAGATACTCGGCAACGGTCAGGACAAGATCACTTTCATGGTCTATATGTGCGGTACTGACCTCGAATCAAAATATAAAATGGCTTCCTCTGATATAGAGGAGATGAAGGCTGCCACGCTCGGCAATAATATCGATATCATCATCTATACCGGCGGCTGCAATAGCTGGCAGTCGAATAATATCAGCTCGAAAGTCAACCAGATCTACCAGATCAAGGACGGAAAGCTCGTTACTCTCGTCAAGGACGACGGCTCTAAGTCTATGACCGATCCCAAGACTCTTTCTGCTTTCATAAAATACTGCACAAAGAATTTCCCGGCTAACAGGAATGAACTTATCCTCTGGGATCACGGCGGCGGATCGGTCAGCGGATACGGCTACGATGAAAAATACAAATCGAGCGGTTCAATGAGCCTTGCAGGTGTGAATTCTGCCCTCAAGGAAGCCGGAGTTACTTTCGATTTCATCGGATTCGATGCCTGCCTCATGGCTACGGCTGAAACTGCACTCATGCTCGATCCCTACGCTGACTATCTCATCGCATCTGAGGAGACAGAACCCGGCATCGGCTGGTACTATACCGAATGGCTCAACAAGCTCGGCAAGAATACCTCTATGCCCACTGTAGAGCTTGGAAAGAACATCGTTGATGAGTTCGTCACACGCTGCGGTCAGAAGTGCCGTGGTCAGCAGACGACGCTCTCTGTCATCGACCTTGCTGAATTCTCGAATACTGTTCCGGACAAGCTCGGTGCTTTCGCTAATTCTGTCAGCACGAAGATGTCCAACAAGGAGTACAAGGAAGTTTCAGACGCAAGATACTCCACAAGAGAATTTGCCGCTTCTTCAAAGATAGATCAGGTCGATCTCTATAATCTTGCACAGAATATGAACACCGCCGAAGGAAAGGCTCTCTGTGAGGCTCTCCAGAGTGCTGTAAAGTACAACAGGACTTCTTCCAATATGTCGAATGCCTACGGTGTATCCATTTATTTCCCGTACCAGAGAACTTCCTACGTCGATTCAGCGTGCAGCACATATTCGCAGATCGGCTTCCACTCTGATTATTCAAAGTGCATCAAGCAGTTCGCAAAACTCGAAACGAGCGGACAGATAGCAGCCGGCGGTTCTTCATCGCCTGTGACATCGCTCTTCGGAGGCGGTGCATCTTCCGGTTCATCGGGCAATGCGGATATCATCGGTGAACTCCTCGGTGCGTTCCTCGGCGGAAGCTCAGGCAGGAGCATCGAAGGCCTTGACAGCTCGAACACTTCATTCATGAGCGAAAGCTCCGTTTCCGACAGCGATACGGCAGAATACCTCGCTCAGAATTTCTTCGATACGAGCAATCTCGTATGGGAGGAATCCGACGGAAAGTACACTATGACGCTTCCTTCGTCACAGTGGGATCTTATCCACCAGATAGACCTGAATATGTTCTACGACGACGGCGAAGGCTTCATCGACCTCGGACTCGACAACGTTTATGAGATAGACGGCGATACGCTCATTGCCGATACAGACCGCAACTGGCTTTCTATCGACGGAAATGTAGTTGCTTACTATCATACGGATACTATCGAGCTGGGTGATGATAAATATTCTATCAACGGCTACGTACCCGCTCTCCTCAACGGCGAGAGAGTAAAGCTCATGATCGTTTTCGACAACGAGAACCCCAACGGTTTCATTGCCGGTGCTGTTCCGGATTATGTCAGCGGCGAGACTGATACAGTCGCAAAGAGCATGACAGAACTCAACGACGGCGACAAGATAGATTTCCTCTGTGATTTCTATGATTACGATTATCAGTATCAGGACAGCTACTATATCGGTGATACAGTAACTTATCATGATAATATGACTATCAGCAATACCGATGTAGGTTCAGGCGAAGTCAGACTCATGTACAGGATAACCGATATCTACGATCAGGTATACTGGACAGAAGCTATCAGCAGATAAAATTCAAAGCCGCAGTATTTCCGGACTCCGGAGATACTGTGGCTTTTCTGCTGATATTGAAAAGCAGATACCCCGGTACTCATAAAGAAGTTTATGTCTTCTATTGGGGGAAACCTTTCCTCAGAAAGGTTTCCCCCAATAGAAGACATAAACTTCTTTATAAGCAGCGAGTCTATCTGTTTATATTTTTGTTCAGTCATTGCGGTGGATAGAGAGTTCCGATTTCTTTGAACCATTCATGAGGAAAGTCGTAGCCTCTCTCGGATCCATTCCGTTGGATATGACTTCGTTCACCGTGAAAGTTATAGGCATATCGACGCTGTACTGCTTTGCAAGCTCCATTGCGGCGGGGAGGGCATTTATTCCCTCAACGACCATGCCGACCTTTTCGATTGCTTCAGAAGCTGTGCAGCCTTCACCGATAAGCCTTCCGGCTGTGAAATTACGGCTGTGAACGCTCGTGGCTGTTACGATAAGATCGCCCATTCCTGCAAGTCCGAGGAAAGTTTCGTGCAGGCAGCCCATTTTCAGGCCAAGGCGTGAGATCTCTGCCATGCCTCTTGTGATAAGAGCGGCAGAAGCATTGTCTCCGAATCCGAGTCCCTTTGATATACCGGCTGCAAGGGCGATGATATTTTTCAAAGCACCGCAAAGCTCAACGCCGAGGATATCTGTATTTGTATAGACTCTGAGGAAACTGTTCATGAAAACGTCCTGTATCTCCTCCGCAGCTTTCAGGTCTTCGCAGGCAGAAACGATCGTAGTCGGCAGGTCACGGGCAACTTCCTCTGCGTGAGTAGGGCCGGAGAGAGCGACTATCTTCATTTTCTGCTTTCCGAAAACATCGTGCAGAACATCGGTCATAGTGAAATGCGTTCCGGCTTCGATGCCTTTCACGACGCTTACGATGAGCTGACCGGGAGCGATATACGGCTTTGTCCTTTCGGCGGTGCTTCTTATGAATTTTGATGTAACGGCAAAAACGATGATATCCCTGCCGGTGCAGGCCTTTTCGACATCAAGGGTGTAATCGATGATATCAGGTATCTTCACACCGGGAAGATTCGGATGTTCGTTTTTTTCGGTCAGTACGCTTATCTCAGAGTCGAGGGCAGACCATACGCACACGCTGTGTCCGCACAGGGCGAGCATACGTGCGATAGCGATACCCCATGTACCGGCTCCGAGTACGGAGATCTTCTTTTTTTCAGTCATATGTATCATCTCGCTTTACGTTTATTTTGCATGGGTGAGACTTCCGCCGGCTGCCGTACTGCTGCCGGACTTTGGTTATATTACTATTATAACACATCTTTATAGAAATAGCAAGCACAGGAAAGCTTTTTTACAAAATAATACTCAGAGTGTTTCGGTTGACAGTACGGGGATATTCTGGTATAATTGATTAAACACAAGATGTTATTTAAGGAGGGGAGAGATCATGGGAGCAAGGCTTGAATTCTGCGGAAATTATATCGAGATCATCAATTTCTCCTATATATCGGAAAACAGACAGCCGGGAGATCCGCTTTACTGCACGTTCGATATAAAGATCAGATCGGGAGTTTTTTCCGGTATCGCAGACGGCTGTGAATACAATTATCAGGAATGGAAGAAGTTTATAAGCTCTCTGGAAGATCTGATAAACTTCAGGATAAAAAAGACATCGCTGTTTGAGACCGGCTATGGAAACAGGATAGATCTTGAATGCGACCGGACGGGGCATATCAGAGTATCGGGCGGGATATACGGCGATGCGTGCAGTCACTATCTGAAATTTGAGTTCGATACAGATCAGACGGCGTTCCCGCCCTTTATTAATGCTCTGAAAAGCCTGTGAACTTCGCTCTGTTCAAAAGTATATTATCAGGAGGAAATATTATGACAAAATATTACGATATAGGACTGAATCTCTTCTGCCGCCAGTTCAGTGAACCTGACAGGATAATCGCAGAAGCGGCTGATGAAGGGGTAAGCTGCATCATCACCGGCTCGGATATGAAAAGCAGCGAAAAAGCCGCCCGCTATGTCAGGGATCACGAATGCTGGTCTACCTGCGGCATACACCCTCATTCGGCTTCGTCGGCTGATGCACGCTCGTTCCGCCGGATACGTGAGATAGTCTCCGGAAACAGTAAGGTCGTGGCTGTAGGCGAGTGCGGTCTTGACTATGACAGAATGTTCTCCCCGAAAGACAAGCAGCTCAGTTGCCTTGAAGAACATATCCGCATAGCAGAGGAACTCGGCAAGCCGCTCTTCCTGCATGAACGTGATGCGTTTGAGGATTTTGTATCAGTCTTTGAAAAGCACAGGGACATCTGCCGCACGTCGGTAGTCCACTGCTTCACGGGCAACAGGGACGTCCTCGAAAAATATCTTGATATGGGATTCAGCATCGGAGTCACAGGCTGGATATGCGACGATCGCCGTGGACAGGAACTTCGTGATGCTGTGAAGATCATTCCCCTTGACCGCATCATGGCTGAAACAGATGCACCGTATCTCACTCCGAGAAATATCCCCGGACTCAGCCGGACGAATCACCCGTGCAACATAAAATACGTTGCAGCCGCTCTTGCAGGATATATGGGGACAGATGAGGCTCTGCTCATTGAAAAGCTCCGTGAGAATACAGAGCGTTTCTTCGGGATAAAGCAGACTGCGAAAGGTGAGTGATAAAATGAAGATCGGTTTTATAGGAGCAGGCAGAGTCGGAACATCTCTCGGAAAATACCTCACCGAAAACGGTCAGTGCGTTACAGGCTACTACAGCAGAAGTTCGGATTCGGCTGCGTCGGCTGCTGC
>CADBQF010000192.1 GCA_902796705.1 Ruminococcus flavefaciens | reverse complement strand
TTCCACATCCGCTCTGTACAAATGAGCACTGAGCGGAAAATGTGCTGAATGGAATACTTACTTGTTACCATTTGTACAGCTCCTTTCGTTTGGTGTGACTTTAGTATATCACACAGAAAGCAGTTTGTCCAATGCAAAAAATCCATTGCAGGTTATAGAGAAACACTATATACTATGCCCTGCATATATCCTTTATTACTTCTCCGGCGATGATAAGACCGGCAACTGACGGCACAAAGGCTGTACTTCCGGGGATATCACGGCGTTCGGTGCATTTATGCTTTGCACCGGGAGGACAGATGCAGTGTGTCCTGCATGAGATAGACATATCCTCGACAGGACGTGTAGGCTTTTCCTCGGAATAAACGACTTTCAGCTTTCTGATCCTTCGCTTGCGGCATTCGATACGCATGACCTTTGCGAGCGGACACATTTTCGTATCATATATATCCGCAACACGAAAAGCCGAAGGATCAAGCTTGTTGCCTGCTCCCATGCTGCTGATAATAGGGATATGAAGCTCCTGTGCCTTCGTGACGAGTGCAAGTTTCGCTGTGACTGTATCGACCGCATCTACTATATAATCATATTCTTCAAACGGAAATTCATCTTCATTCTCCGGCAGGAAAAAGCACTTGTGTATACGGATATCCACGTCAGGATTTATCTCCCTCATTCGTTCAGCCATGACCTCAGCCTTGTATCTGCCAACTGTTTTTCTTGTGGCGATTATCTGGCGGTTGAGATTTGTAAGACAGACCTTGTCATCGTCGATAAGATCGAATTTATATACTCCGCTTCTCACAAGTGCCTCGCAGACATATCCTCCCACACCGCCGATACCGAATACCGCTACCCGGACATCTGCAAGTTTATCCATTCCCTCTCTGCCGAGCAGGAGCTGTGTTCTTGAAAATTGATTCAACATATCATCCACCTTATAAATATAGTAATAACATAGATATAGTATGATTATATATCAGCTTAAAGAATATGTCAATACCATATTCATACAAAACTTATTGACAAAGTAGTTTTATAAAGCTATAATATTCTCATACAAATAATCTTTCTCAGAGGTGAGATATATGAAAATCGACATCAGAAAAGCTATTTACGACAAATATATTGCACCGACAAAAAAGAGCGTCCCGACTATATCGGAGTTGAGATAGAGATGCCTGTAGTAAACCTTGACGGACAGGCTGTTGATGAAGCTGTCTCCATTGAAACGGCAGAAAGGTTCATCGAACATTTCAGCGTCATAGTATCAGGCAGGGACACTGACGGAAATATAACATCTGCAAAGGATACACAGACGGGAGATATCCTCTCTTTTGACTGCTGCTATTCAAATCTTGAACTTTCATTCGGCAAGGCTGCCGGACTGTTTGAGATAAAGGAGAGATTTGAAAAATACGTCCGCTTCCTCAATTCAGAATTTGCAAAGCACGGATACACACTCACGGGTATGGGCATAAATCCCCATGCCGATATAAACCACAATCTGCCTATCCAGAATGAACGCTACCGTATGCTTTACCACTATCTTCACTCTTATCCGGAACATACTGATGAGGTAGACATACGGTTTCACAAGCGTCCTGATTTCGGAACATTCACCAGTGCATCACAGGTGCAGCTCGACGTGGATTACGAGCATCTTACTGATGTTATCAATGTTTTCGGACTTCTTGAACCATACAAGGCGATACTTTTCGCTAACTCATATCTTCCGGATTATCCTGACTTCCTCTGCGTGAGAAATATGCTTTGGGAACACAGTATGCAGGGCTATAATCCTCATAATGTCGGTATGTTCGGAAAGCCGCTGACGAATACCGATGAGCTTATCGACTATATCGGCTCTCAGTCGATCTACTGCACGATGCGTGACGGAAAATATGTGAACTTCACACCGCTGACTGTAGATGAATTCTTCTCCCGTGATTCTGTAGAAGGTGAATTCTTCAACGGCAAGGAATACCGGAAGATCGTGTTTGCTCCCGAAGCAAGCGATCTTGAATATCTCCGAACATTCAAATTCGAGGATCTTACATTCAGAGGAACTATCGAATACAGAAGCTCATGCTGTCAGCCTCTTTCAGAAGCTCTGACCGTTGCGGCATTCCACACAGGACTGAAAGAAAAGCTGTATGAGCTTAAAGAGATAGTCGAAAACGATAAGGTGATATATTCTCACGGCTTCAATGCCACGGAGCTTCAGAAGCTGCTGTCCAAACAGAAACTCCCTGAGTATATCGATGAGAGTGCAGTAGAACGACAGCTTATCCGCATACTCGACCTTTCGTCGGAAGGTCTTGCTCAGCGTGGTCTTGGTGAGGAGAAACTGCTCGCTCCTCTTTATGAGAGAGTCCGCAGACACACAAACCCGGCAAAGACCATGCTTGACGGCATAAAGAACGGCATACCGATAGAAAGCTATATCAGGCAGTACGCTGCGATCTGAGGTGAACTATGAGCAGCAATAATATCAGAAAGGCGATAATCGCTGATAATGAACTGAAATTTTCTCATAACGGCAGGAACTATCTGCTGTACGGCTGGGATCAGTGCGACGGCTACTTCCTCAGTCTCGAATGTGAAGGCGAACTTATATGGCAGTCATCGCCTATGTCAAAAACCGAATGTATCGATGAATTTGTACGTTACTATTACGATGCATGATCGATGACGGCTCATTGGATCTCGCTATACCTATCAAAAAAGTCCGGCATGATGACCGGACTTTTTGGTAGGTATTTTTTATGCAGTTGTAACGTCAGTGTGCATTTGTTTTTAAAGCTGAACAGCTTTCGTGTGACGTTAAAGGCAGTACATATAAGAACCTGTCCACATAGGTACTGAGATATCATATGCCGTAGAAATTCCTGAAATTCTCAGAGAGTATCCTGCGGACATCATCTTCCGGGAAACCGTATCCGAGGAATCTTTCGAGTTCCTCCTCATGTCCCCACATCGGGAAATCAGAGCCGAAGAAGCAGTTCTCTGTTCCGTATCTGCTTATCATTTCAACGGCTCTCTCTTTCGACAGGAAAGCCATAGAGCTGCTTATATCGAACACAACATTGTCAAGCCCTGCAAGGTATTCCCCTGCCTCCTGCCAACGCTGATAGCCGCCCAGATGAGCCGCCTGTATACGCAGCTTCGGGAAATTCTTATGTATATTTGCGATTCGTGCCGGTGCTGAAAAATCATATCTGTTGTCTCCGCAGTGTATCATGAGCGGAAGTCTGCCTTCCATTGCTTCATAGATCTTGAAAGCCTCCGGAGAATCTGCATCGAACTTCTGGAAATCCGGGTGGAGCTTTACTCCGTGGAGTCCGAGAGCGATTATCTGATCTATATCAGCACCGATATCCTGTGAATCTGTATGTGTCGTTCCGAAGCCGTAAAATTCCGGGTGTCTGCCGCATTCATCAGCGATGAACCTGTTGATAGAATCGATCTGATGCGGTACTGTCGCTGTCGAGCATACGAGATATTTCACAACGCCTATCTTGTTTCCGCTCTCGATGAGCTTGTCACTGAGGCCGCAGCCTTCCATAGGCAGTCCGTAGAAATGGCCGATATTGACAGTCGCATTCTCTGCGATCTTTTCCGGGAAAATATGTGCGTGTGCATCGATTATCTCATATTTTCCGTAAATTTCTTTATCCATGATCTCAACCTCCTGGTAATAACAGAAATATTATACACCTTTTCGCAGAGATTGTCAATTCATGTTAATTGCGTTCAACATACATATTTTTTCTATAGGCAGTTAAAGATCGCTGTATTATCAGAGTCTTTCCCTGAAATCTTCGTAGCCGAATGTACGCAGCGTTTCGGTCTTGCCGTTCTCTTTAAGGAGAAGTATCGCCGGGAGCGGCATTCCGTTGAATGTATTGTTCTTTACCATTGAATATATCGCCATGTCCTCAAACACGAGCCTGTCGCCTATGCTGAGCGGTCTGTCGAAGCTGTATTCTCCTATCATATCGCCGGAGAGACAGGTCTGCGAGCCGAGCCTGTACGAATAGGGCTTTTCGCCGTTTTTGCCTGAATCACGAAGCGGAGGACGATACGGCATCTCCAGCACGTCAGGCATATGGCACGCCGCAGATGTATCGAGGATAGCCGCCGGCATATCATTTTCCGTGATGTCGAGAACTTCCGTGACGAGATATCCCGCATTGAGTGCGACAGCTTCTCCGGGTTCGAGATATACTTCAAGGCCGTATTTTTCCTGCATATGCTTTATACATCTTTCAAGGCATGGGATATCATAATCCTCTCTTGTGATATGATGACCTCCGCCGAAATTTATCCACTCCATTTTTTCAAGGACATCACCGAACTTTTCTTCCACGGCTGCAAGAGTTTTTTCGAGGTCGTCGGAGTTCTGCTCACAAAGCGTATGGAAGTGGAGTCCCGTTACTCCGTCAAGATCGTCTTTGCGGAAATTTTTCAGTGTTATGCCAAGCCTTGACTTTGGCGAGCAGGGATCGTATATCTCATGACCTTCCTGTGTGGAGAATTCCGGATTTATGCGGAGTCCTATCTTCTTTCCGGCAGAAAGCACACGTTCACGGTATTTATCGAGCTGTGTAAAAGAATTGAATATGATATGTCCGCAGTAAGATATTATCTCGTCTATCTCCGTTTCACGGTATGCTGCGGAAAATACATGATTTTCCTTTCCCATTTCCTCATAGCCGAGTCGTGCTTCATATAGTCCGCTGCACGCAGTACCGGAGAGATACTCCCCTATCATCGGATATACATGGTAGCACGAAAATGCTTTCTGTGCAAGGAGTATCTTTGCTCCCGTCCTGTCCTGCACTCCTTTGAGTATCTCCAGATTGTGACGGAGTTTTGCTTCGTCTATCACATAGCACGGAGTCGGCAGACTGCTTATATCAAACATTTCATCATTCCTTATCAAGTCCACGCAACAGCCTGAACTTCTTCATTTCTTCCGCATCATCACTGGCAAAATACATATCTCCGCCAATGAGGAACTGTCTTATATAGATGACAGTTTTCTTTTCCTTATTTACCATAATAGTGCTGTACGGTTTATGATAACCACCATAAACATCAGCGAGTGACAGAAGAGAGGAAGCGATCCTTCTGTCCATGCCAAGTCCTTTTCCCTCTTTGCCGGTTATCTTGAAATAGCCTTTGCATTTCAGCTTGTTTATAGCTGTAAGAGCCGCACCCTCTATCATCATATCGCAGAAAGATTCTTTCCAGTCTTCAAGCGGATACCATTCATCTTTATCATTATAGTTGAAGCTCCGGTATATGTGCCTGTCTTCGAGGTTAAGTCCGGTATAGAGTGCCTTTGTTCTGCCTTGTCTGCCGAATACAAGAGTTTTTCCTCTGACGATCGTTTCCTCAGGCGGTCCGTTTACGATCGTTCCGCCTCCGAGAGTAAGTTCAGCCGGTGAAATGAGCTTCCAGTCCTTTGAATCAAGCACGAATTTATAATTGCCGTCAAAAGCCGTATACATTGCCTTTACTTCTGCCGGAAGCGTTATTTTAAGACGCTCCTCAGCTTCCTTTATATCCTGCTCCGCACAGCCCTTGCCTTTGAGTCCGAGCATATTTGTTATTATGCCGAGGAACTCTGTCATTTCCGCTGTTTCCTGCTCTCCGCAGGCATGATTAGCCCTTAGTATCGGTATGCCGCCAGCGTTTCCGACTATATCGCTTTCGAGGTATTCACCTTCAAAATAATTTGGATTCTTTCCGCTGTAGGAATCATCTATATAATATTTACCGTACATGACTCACCTCACGTAAAAATAGCCTTCTTCTTGCCCTTGTCGTTCTTCGGATATGAACGTACACGAACGATATTTCTGATCAGCATTATACTTTCGCTGTCCTTTTCATCAAGTCTTATCCAGCCGTCACCGACCTCAGTTATTCTTGCGATCAACATACCAGTTCCTACGGCATATATGACACAATCCTCCTTGCTGTCTACAAACGGCTGTAATACATCTCTGATATCCATGATATTTCCTCCTTAACAATAGTGCATATACTGCATATCTTTGAATTCATAGTCAGGTGTCTTTCTGTAAAAGATCTTTTCCCTGAATTTTTCTCTGTCCGCATTAAGATAATTCATGATGCAGACATTGTAAGTCCATCGACCTGTCTCACGTTCTACATAGCGATAATTGTACATTATCCTCGCATATTCGTTTTTCCGGAGAGTGCATATATTCTTGTCATAACTGCGGTAGATGAGTTTGTATCCGTCGTCCTGCCTGACTACTTTCACCACGTTGTCTGCCGGGAGATTATACCAGTCTTTGTTCCCGAATATCTCGCTGCCGTAAGTCTTCGTACTTCTGCCGGCTCCGAAAAATCCCGCCGGTGTCTGGAATTCTTTCACGGTGTCAACGAGTGCTTCCGCATCTTTATCCGGCATATCACAGAAGACCGGATAGAATCTCCTGTTTTTCCTCTCATCGGCATAATCCGGATATCTTACAGCTTTGCTGTAGCTTATCAATATGCTCTGTACAAATATCATTTTTTCTCCTTTATCAGAAAGGGCGGATAAACCGCCCGTTTCATCAGTCAACAAGCACCGGATCGAAGTCCTCTTCCCACGGAAGTCCCCATTTGTTGAGTGCCTCCATGAACGGATCGGGATCGAATTCCTCGATGTTGTATACTCCGGCTTTGTTCCATGTGCCGGTCATTATCATCATTGCACCGATCATTGCAGGTACGCCTGTTGTGTAGGAGATAGCCTGCGAGCCGACTTCCCTGTAGCATTCCTGGTGATCGCATATATTGTAGAGATAGTAGTTCTTATCCTTGCCGTCCTTCTTTCCACGGAAGATGCAGCCGATGTTCGTCTTGCCGACTGTTCTCGGACCGAGAGATGCAGGATCGGGAAGAACTGCCTTGAGGAACTGGAGCGGAACTATCTCTTTGCCCTCATACATGATAGGCTCGATAGATGCCATGCCTACATTTTCAAGGCACTTGAGGTGTGTAAGATAGCTCTGACCGAATGTCATGAAGAAGCGGATACGCTTGATGCCCTTGATATTGAGTGCGAGCGATTCAAGCTCTTCGTGGTGGAGGAGGTACATATCCTTTTCACCTACGCCCTTGAAGTTGTACACTCTCTTGATCTCCATAGGCTCAGTCTCTATCCACTTGCCGTCCTCGATGTAGCTTCCCTTTGCCGATACTTCACGGATATTTATCTCAGGGTTGAAGTTCGTTGCGAACGGATAGCCGTGATCGCCGCCGTTGCAGTCAAGGATATCGATATAGTTTATCTCATCGAATTCATGCTTCATCGCATATGCAGAGAATACGCCTGTTACGCCGGGATCGAATCCGCTTCCGAGAAGAGCTGTGATGCCGGCTTTCTCGAATCTCTCACGGTATGCCCACTGCCACTTGTACTCGAATTTTGCTGTATCGAGCGGCTCGTAGTTTGCTGTATCTACATAGTGAGTCTTTGTTGCAAGGCAGGCGTCCATTATCGTAAGATCCTGATAAGGAAGTGCAAGATTGAGTACAACGTCCGGCTTATAGCTCTCGATAAGGGCGATAAGTTCATCGACATTATCTGCATTTACCTGAGCTGTTTCTATGACAGTCTTTGTAGTCGGCTGGAGCTTTTCCTTGAGTGCATCGCATTTTGACTTGGTTCTGCTTGCGATCATTATTCCTTCAAAAACTTCGCTGTTCTGACAGCACTTGTGGATAGCTACAGATGCTACGCCGCCGCAGCCGATTATCATACATTTTTTCATTTTCCTTACTCCTTTTATATTATTTCCGGAAGGAATAGTTCTTCCGGCGTTCATGCTTTGAAAGCAGCCGATCTCAGAGATCGCCTTTCAGGTAGCTTACAGTTGTCATTGCCAGCACGAGAAGCATGAGAACCCCTCCTCCTATGAAGGCAATGCTCAGTATACGGGCTTCCTTCATCTTCGGTACATATATCGTATTCGGAGATTCCGGATCGATATACACATCAGTCATGTCTCCGACATGGAAAGTCGGCGGATTTGAAGAATAGTTCGTCTCTGCTGTGTGAGTGATGCCGTTATAGACATACTCAAAGACCGGACTGTAGGTCGTTCTTGAACGGTGTCCCGAACGGCTTCTCGGACGTGTTGGCTTATTTTTAATGACAGTCGCATCGACACGAACGGTACAGCGTTCTTTTTTGCGTTTATTCGATACCGCTACCCATATGCCCACTCCGCCGAAAAC
>CADBQF010000191.1 GCA_902796705.1 Ruminococcus flavefaciens | reverse complement strand
CCCGTCTGTAAAGACTATCAACGGACTAAGCGGTTCCGTTGTGTACCGAACGAAGTGAGGATTTCACAACGCACACTCCGTGCAAGCTGGCTCAGCTTGTCGCCGTTTTTTATTTTTTAATTAATTATTTGGAGGTACTTATGAACGACCGACTCAAAAAACAATTCGATTTCATCATCGAACTCGACAAAATGAAAAATCTCTGCCGCCAGACCTACGTTCTCCACGAGGACAGAAAAGAAAACGATGCCGAACATAGCTGGCATATCGCTGTCATGGCGGCTCTCTTAGCCGAATATTCCGGAAAGCCCGTCGATGTCCTCCATGTGATAAAAATGCTCCTCGTGCATGATGTCGTTGAGATCGATGCCGGAGATACTTACTGCTACGATGAGGAAGGCTACAAGACAAAGGCTGACCGTGAGGAAAAAGCCGCTCAGCGTATATTCGGTCTCCTCCCGGAAGATCAGCAGAAGGAATTCTACAGCCTGTGGAGAGAATTCGAGGACTGTCAGACCGATGATGCACGCTTCGCCGCCGTCCTCGACAGAATGCAGCCGCTCACCCTGAATTATACGAGGAGCGGTCAGTCGTGGCGTGAACACGGCGTTCACAAACAGCAGGTCGAGGCAAGGAACAGGCCTTTCCTTGAAACTGCCCCCGAACTCGCCGCCGCTGTGCAGGAAATGATCGACGATGCCGCCGACAAGGGCTGGCTGAAACAGCCGTAAATGTCTATTGTCAAAATAGCTAAATATCCACCAATTTTACCATACACTATTACTAAAGCGACGAATTTCGTGAAGAATCTGTGATAATTTTTATGATTCCTTGAAGTTTTCGCCGGATTGTGATAATATTATCATATGGTATCGTCTGTAGTTATTACTGCAGACTATATACGCAGAATTTTGAAAATCAGACTGAAAGGATGAGAAAATGGCTGACAACATTTCAAACGAAAGCTCTGCATCTGTAGGAAAGCTCAAAGCATTCTTCAACACGAGGAAAGCCAACACCGAAAAATTCGGTAAACTCAACGTATTTCTCATGTTCTTCTTCCCTCTGTTCATATGCAGCATGGCAGAGATCAACCAGTACAAAGGCATAGTTCCTCTGGCTAAGCTGGCGGTGCATCACCCCGGTGTAATTATTTTTGACTATATCATAGCCGGACTTATCTATTTCTTCTTTGCGGCTATGTTCAAAAGCGGATTTATCGCCACGCTCATACAGAGTATCGTGTACATGGCTCTTTCCATAACGGAACTGTTCAAGTACGGTACTAACGGAAATCACCTCATACTGTCGGATATGAAGCTCTTCAGGAGCGTCAAGAGCCTTAAATCTTTTGCCTATATAAAGATAACTCCGAGACTGATAATCTACTGCACTATCGTCGTGCTTTTCATAGCGATCGTGTTCTGGTTCAACCCGAAGCCGAAAATGAAAGTCGGGCCGAGGCTCATCGGTGCTTTGCTCTGTATTTTCCCGTTCGTGGGAATAATCATGTTCCCCGTGTTCTATGATCCGGTGTACAAGGTGTTCGGCATAGATACGACTCCGGCTACGAATACTTTCAAGCTCAACGAGAAGTTCAGGAACAACGGCTTCCTCGCATTCATCGTGCAGACGGCTACAGAGAGCTACTCCACACGTCTTACCGAGCCGGAGAATTACGACAACCAGCACGTAAAGGACATCATCGAGGCTAAGGTCGATATCAACGAGAACTTCAACGGCGGCGTAAGACCTAACGTACTCGTCATCATGAGCGAATCATACGCTGACTTCCGTGTGTTCGACGAGCTCGACATAGACGAGAAATACTACGAGAAATTCGACGAAGCCCGTGAAGCAGGCTATGCCGGAACTGCTATAACTCCTACATACGCAAGCTGGACTGTCCGCTCTGAATTCGAGCTTATGTTCGGTCTGCCGGTAAGAGGTCTCAATACCCCGAATATGCCGCAGAGAGAACTCGCAAAGCGTGAACAGCCTGCCCTCGCTCAGTACTTCAAGAGCTGGGGTTACGATACAGTTTATGTACACCCGTTCACAAGCTCGTTCTACGGAAGAAAGAACGTCTATCCGAGATTCGGTTTCGACAGGCTCATCTTCCACGACAAGGAGACGGGAGAATCTGATTTCACCGTTCCTGTTGAGTATTACGGAACTTACGTCGATGACAAGACTATCTACAATCAGCTCACCGCTCTCGTAAAGGAAAGCGACGATCCGATCTACGTCCACACCACTACCATGCAGAACCACCAGCCTTACGACCAGGGCGAAGATCCGTCGGACGAATTCACCAACTACCTCACATGGGTACAGCATACGAACGAAGGTCTGGAACAGTTCCTCAAAGACCTCGAAAAGCTCGATGAACCGGTACTCGTATTCTTCGTCGGAGATCACTTCCCCTCACTCAGAGGCGAAACGAGCGTCTACAACAAGCTCGGTCTCAACGGCGAGAACTGCAAGCCGCTTTACGAACAGCACTACTTCTTCTGGAGCAACTACGATGCAGATTATTCTTCCGTTCCGAAAGAGCCGGTATCGTTCTTCTATATGCCCTATGTCATCATGAATATAATCGATGCACCGCATGATGCTTTCATCGAGACTATGATGGACTACATGAAGAAGCTCCCTGTTTATTCAGAGGAATATGACAGCTCGATCCCTCGTGACGAGGAACTCGATATGCTCACCTATGACCGTGTTATCGGTGACGTTTATTCGCCTACGCCGATACCCGACGAACTGCTCGAAACTACTACCGATGATTAAGGAAGATCAATATGAAGGATATCACATCAGGCATCAGCGGTACTGCTGAACTGACCGTAACCAAAAACGAACTCGCTGTCAATGTCGGCAGCGGCAGCCTCGAAGTGTTCGCCACCCCGGTGATGGTGATGCTCATGGAAAAAGCCGCCTGCTCGTGCATAGAGAGCTATCTCGAAAATGACGAGACTACTGTAGGCACTGAGATGAACGTGAAGCACTCCTCCGCTACTCCGGAGGGCATGAAAGTCCGTGCCGAAGCTGTACTCACCGAGGTGAACGGACGTGAGCTGACCTTCACTGTCACCGCTTCCGATGAAGCAGGTCAGATAGGTTCAGGCATTCACAAGCGTTTCCTCGTCTTCGGTGAGAGATTCACCCAGAAGACAAAAGCCAAGCTCGGCTGATAAAGACGCACCATACCATGTACCTTTACGGAACATGGTATGGTGTTTTTTTGTCTCAATTCTTTCTGTATGTTATCATAATTTTATCACATTGCAATGTATAATATATAAATGAAAGTAAAAAGCCCTGACCTTTATTTCAACACAATGACCGGAAGTACGATGCACTACACAATGATGTTCAGTATACTTACCGTGAAAGGAAGTCAGCCATGTCTGAAAATAATAACGGCAATAACCCTCAGAACGGATCATTTCCCGATCCTAACATATACACCTCAGAAAATCACGGAAACAAAAAGTGCAGAAAGAAAAATCACTCACTGCTCAAAGGCATTTCATTTGTACTCTGCCTTGCTATCGTCGGTGCAGGTTCGATACAGGCATATAAATTTTTCAGCGACGACCGCATAGAGGTAGCTGACCTCAGCGAGAATGATGAAGCATTCGCTTCCCACAAAACAAGCAGAGTCCTTTCCGAAGAAGAAGTTTCCGTCAATGATGCCCCCGCTCCGAGCCTCATACAGATCGCCTCACGCACAGATGCGAAATATCTCCCGGATATCGTCGATTCCATAATGCCCTCTGTAGTCGGCGTGGCTTCTACGTTTGAACTCACCCAGACGTACAATACATGGGGCTGGGGAGGATTCGCTCCGCAGGCAGAGACTCAGCAGGTCAGAGGCACAGGCACGGGCATAATCATGTCAGAGGACGGATATATAATCACAAATGCCCACGTCGTATACGAGACAGAATATGACTGCGGCGAAGCTATCGAAGTTTCCGTCGTTTTCAGCGACGAGACTGAACACGATGCAAAAATAATCGCCTACGATACAGAAACAGACCTCGCTGTCCTCAAAGTCGATGAAACAGGTCTTACTCCGGCTGAATTCGGCAACAGCGACGAACTCAGAGTAGGCGAACTCGTCATAGCCGTCGGAAATCCCCTCGGATTCGACCTCTTCGGCTCTGTAACGAGCGGCATCGTCTCCGCCAAGAACAGGAATATTTCCATAAACGAAAAGAATATGTCCCTTATCCAGACCGATGCGGCTATCAATGCCGGAAATTCAGGCGGCCCGCTCCTCAATAGCTCCGGTCAGGTCATCGGCATAAATTCAGCCAAGATGTCATCGAGCTATGGCGAGGCAAGCGTCGAGGGACTCGGTTTCGCTATCCCGATCAACGAGGCTAAGATCATAATCGATGACCTCATCAACTACAAGTACGTAAAGGGAAGACCTCAGATCGGCATCTCAACTGTAGATATCACCGAAGCCTACTCCAAATACCGTGATATCCCTATGGGCGTTTATGTCTATACAGTCGAGCCTGACAGTGCCGCAGAATGGGCAGGTCTGGAGGTCGGCGATGTCATCATCGCTGTCGAGGGAGAGCCTGTAAAGACTGTTGAGGAACTCAACAATATCAAGAGCCAGTACAAAGCCGGCGATACGATCACACTGACCGTCAGCAGGGACGGCAAAGACCTCAAGATCAAAGTCCTCCTCCAGGAAGCCGGTGCTAAAAGACCGGAAGAAGACGACGAGGAATTCTTCAAGGACGACGTTATCACTCCCAACTGATAATTTCATTCCCGGCGGATATTTCCGTCAGGTTCATACTTCTCCTTACACCAGACCGCCCTTTTTAAGGGCGGTCGCTT
>CADBQF010000190.1 GCA_902796705.1 Ruminococcus flavefaciens | reverse complement strand
GGGTTCTTCCCCAAACCCCTTTCCTAAAACTTTCAGCGTCAAATTTCCCCTGACGGGACGCTCTGGCAAGTCTTGCCGTAAACGATAACTATCGTGAGCGTCCCGTCAGGGGAAATTTCAAGTTAAAAGTCTTTGGAAGGGGGTGTGGGGGAGAACCTTTCCTCAGAAAGGTTTCCCCCACGATAGGTATAAACCACACTAAAGGCAGCACCCATGACCGTACTGTACGTGTTATTTAAGTTCGCCGTGTTTTTCGTATGAGGCTACTTGTTTTATTTTGTTGTCGCTGTCAACGAAGACTACTTTTGGGGAATGTTTTTTTATTTCCTCCGGAGTCATATCGGCATAGGACATTATTATGACGAGGTCGCCTTTCTGTCCGGAACGGGCTGCTGCACCGTTAAGGCACACAACTCCGCTGCCACGTTCGCCGGCGATAACGTAAGTCTCGATGCGGCTGCCGCTGTTCACGTTCACTATATGGACACGCTCGTATTCATAGAGGCCGGCTGCTTCGATGAGGTCTTCGTCTATAGTTATGCTTCCGACGTAGTTGAGTTCTGCCTGAGTTACCGTTGCACGGTGTATCTTGCTTTTGAGCATTGATATCTGCATAGTACCTCCTCACACGTCCTCGGTGAAGAAATTGTCGATAAGACGAGTCTTGCCGATATATACAGCCATTGCACAAAGAGCAGGACGGTCGAGCTTTTCTATCTGCTGCATCGTTGCACAGTCAACTATCTTTACATAGTCGATCCTTGCGAGCGGTTCAGCTTCGATATGCTTTTTCATGGCGGAAATGATATCAGCACAGTTCTTTTCGCCGTTCTTTACCATATCCATACCGATCTTTACAGCCTGTGAGAGAACGAGTGCGGCTTTTCTCTCGTCGGCGTTGAGGTAGGTATTTCTCGAACTCTTTGCAAGTCCGTCTTTCTCACGGATTATCGGGCAGCCGATTATTTCGATATCCATATTGAGATCATCGACCATGTGGCGGATAACTGCGAGCTGCTGAGCGTCCTTTTTGCCGAAATATGCTCTGTCGGGCTTTACGATATTGAAAAGCTTTGATACGACGGTGCATACTCCCCTGAAATGTACAGGGCGGCTGAGTCCGCAGAGTTCCTCTGTGAGGACTGTCATATCAACGAATGAAGAAAATCCCTCATGGTACATCTCCTCCGGCTCCGGGTGGAAAATGAGGTCACCGCCGTGAGCTTCAACGAGAGCTGCATCATGTTCGATATCTCTCGGATAGCTTTCGAGGTCTTCCGTCGGGCCGAACTGCATCGGGTTCACGAAATCGGATACGACTGTTCTGTCGTTGTCCCTGTGTGAAGCATCGATAAGGCTTGCGTGTCCCTCGTGGAGATATCCCATTGTAGGAACGAGACCGACTGTGAGTCCCTGCTTTCTCCACTCTCTTACCTGTGAGCGGACTTCATCTATAGTTTTAACAACTTTCATTTTATTCATACTCCTTTTCAAGTTCGGCAATAACTTCGTCATCGATAGCATAGGTGTGTTCGGGTGCAGGGAAAGCTCCGGACTTTGTCTCATTGATATAAGCCGTGATGCCCTCTCTCATGACCTCGCCTGCTTCTGCGAACTTCTTTACGAATTTAGCTGTATGGCCGATAGTCATTCCGAGCATATCCTGATATACAAGCACCTGACCGTCACAGCCGTTGCTTGCTCCGATACCGATAGTCGGGATAAAGAGCTTCTTTGTTATGATATCAGCAAGCTTTGCGGGGATACCCTCAAGCACTACTGCACAGGCACCTGCCTCCTGCACTTTTATTGCGTCCTCGACGAGCTTCTTTGCCCTGTCGATATTTTTGCCCTGGACTTTGAATCCGCCGAAGACGTTCACTGACTGCGGAGTGAGTCCTAAATGAGCAACGACCGGGATAGATGCGTCAACGATAGCTTTTATCTGCTCGCATACTTCCGCACCGCCTTCGAGCTTGACTGCGTTGGCTCCGCCTTCCTTTATGAGTCGTCCGGCATTTATCACAGCCTGCTCAACGCTGACCTGATATGACATGAACGGCATATCGGCAACGACGAATGCGTTTTCAGCACCTCTTGAAACGGCGGCTGTGTGGTGTATCATGTCTTCCATAGTTACCGGGAGAGTATTCTCATAGCCGAGCATCACCATACCGAGCGAGTCGCCTACGAGTATCGAGTTTACGCCGCACTCGTCCATAATTTTAGCGATAGTGTAATCATAGGCAGTAAGCATCGTGATCTTGTCACCGGATTGCTTCTGTTTGAGGAGTGTGGAAACAGTATTTTTCATAGCATATTCTCCTTAAAATAAATGTTACCCTTCCGGCACGCCGGATAAGATACAAGAGCAGTATAACACGCTATTGTGATAATTGTGTGAAATTTCCAGTATATCCGGAATATGAAGCAAGAAAAGTCAAATCATTTGTTATACACTACTAACAAATTAACATTTCTCCCCTGTTTTGACGTACAATGATAAAGGCGGAGCTATTCCGCTCTGCAGTGATAGTACAGATAACAAAAGGAGTGATATTTTTGCTAAGGATAATGAAAGGTCTGATGATACCTTTCCTCGGAACTTCGCTGGGTTCGGCGTGTGTGTTCCCCATGAAGAACGAGATGAATACCATGCTCAGGAGGATACTTACCGGTTTTGCCGCCGGAGTCATGACAGCCGCAAGTGTATGGAGCCTGCTTATCCCTGCTATCGAACAGGCAGAGGAAACAGCCGGCAAACTCGCCTTCGTACCGGCAGCAGTCGGATTTCTCGGAGGCATCGCTTTTCTGCTGCTGCTCGACAGGCTGATACCTCATCTCCATATGGATACCGACAAACCGGAGGGTATCCGCTCGCATCTGTCAGGCACGACGATGATGCTTCTTGCAGTCACGCTCCACAATATCCCGGAGGGAATGGCTGTGGGCGTTGTATATGCCGGTCTGAAATACGAAAGCTCCGGAATGACATATGCCGCCGCCTTTGCTCTTGCTGTCGGTATAGCCATTCAGAATTTCCCGGAGGGTGCGATAATCTCCATGCCCCTCAAAGCTGAGGGAATGAGCCGCACGAAGGCTTTCTTCTTAGGCGTGCTTTCGGGTGCAGTCGAGCCGCTCGGTGCTTTGCTGACTATATTCGCAGCCGGTCTCGTAGTGCCTGCTATGCCGTATCTTCTGAGCTTTGCAGCCGGTGCGATGATCTATGTCGTCGTTGAGGAGCTTATCCCGGAAATGTCATCGGGCGAACACTCGAATGCCGGAACAGTCACATTCGCCTTCGGCTTCGTCATAATGATGATTCTCGATGAAGCTCTCGCATAAAAAACATATCATTGTGAACGCAAAAAGATCTTGTCATTTGCTGAATTTTCGGTGCGGAGCATTTTTCCGGAAGTGTTCCGCACCTTCTTTTTCATAAAAGATCAAATAACATCAAAATATTTCAAATTTTATTTAATGAAATATGTATTATGCACGATTT
>CADBQF010000189.1 GCA_902796705.1 Ruminococcus flavefaciens | reverse complement strand
GACTGCCTTTATCGTATAAAGGATATAAAGGAATTTTTTATCAATATGGTCAGCAGCGACGAAAGCACCACATATTATGCCAGCGTCAGGATAAAAGATGAATCAGGACTGCGTGTTGTCAATCTCAGGATATTGAACGGACTGTCAGCTAAAAGACAGAAACAGTTCGATGAGGTGACTGCTCCTATAAAGAAAATGAGAGAGGCAATTATGCGGAATGAGCAAAGCTAAAAAAATAAAAATAAAAAAACGGCGAAGCCGTCATAACGGGAGTCAAGGGGGACAATGTCCTCCTTGCAGGGGTGCATGAGGGGACAGAGTCCCCTAACAAGTTAGTAAAGCGGCGAAGCTACGCTTTACGGCTGGTCTGGACTTACTACCCCTCAAGCAGAGTAACCCACCGGCGTTCCGTTTATGCTTACGAATATTGACTGTAGGGACTGCCTTTGGCGGCCCCGTTTTTTCTGTATCGCATTTTACCGCAATATCCGCATATTATAAAAAAATGTCTGGAATTCTCCGGACATGGCGAGTTTATATAGTGAAGATCTTCATTCCCGGTCTGACAACATCGAAAGAGGTGATATCTATGACTGACAGGGAGCTGCGTTCCTTAATGGAACAGTCTCCGGGATATGCACAGCGGCTCATTTTTGACAAATACTGCGGATATGTCTACGCTGTCTGTGCGAACAGGCTGAAAAATATCGCTTCAAGTGAGGATATAGACGAGTGCGTCAGCGATGCGTTTGCGGCTGTATTCCGCTATTTTGATTCGCCCTCTGACCGGGACGGCGATATAAAGGGAATAATCGGAACTATCGCCCGGCGGACTGCTATAAACGCTTACCGCTCGCTTTCAAGGAAATACGGCCTGTCCGTTTCGATAGACGAGGAGCTTTCCGGCAGTCTCCGTTCACCTCACAGAGTCGATGAAGACACCGAACGCAAAGCCGTCCGTGAAATTCTCCTTGATTGCATCGGCAAGCTCGGAGAACCCGATTCATCGATAGTCATATTCCACTATTTCTACGGTAAAACATATAAACAGATAGCTTCACGCACCGGTCTGAGCGATGCGGCTGTTCAGAAACGCATCAGCCGTTCAAGGGATAAGCTCCGGAAACTTCTGCGTGAAGCCGGTATCACAGAGGAGGGATAATTTATGGATATCAAAGATATTCTCGATAATTCAGATGATATGACCGCAGGCAGAGTTGCTGAAAAATATCCTGCCCTCAGCGATGATGAGAAAGAGAGGCTTTTTGCTATGAGCGTGAGAAAGTTCAATAACGATGATCTGAACTTCGATGCCAGAGAACAGGTCTCCGGCGTTGAAGCTTACAAAAGACCTAAGTGGTACAAAGCCGCCGGTATCGCTGCCGCCGCTGTCATTGCCGTCAGCATCGCAGGCGGAGGTGTGATGTATCTGAAAGATCACGCCGTTAAACAGCCTGACCGGGCTGCGGAAAATGCTGATATTTCTGCTGCTTTGGAGGGGGCAGAAAACTCTCAGTCATTATTTACTTCCGGCACAGAAAAAAAATCAGTCCGCACGCTCATGACTGCTCCCGAACCGTCTTCGGCAGACAAGGAGGACGTTTATCATCTTCTGCTCCATACGATAGACTATTTCGATTCTGCTTCCGGCAGAGTCTACTCATACACCGTACAGAACGGCTGTGCAAATATGACTGATTTCTCAATATCTATGTCAGAGCCGTCAGCCTATAATTACCGCAGGACTTACAAGATAGACGATATATCACGCATCTCGGAGGAATATTTCAGCGAATGCGAACTTATCCAGTCAACGAAGCATTACTGTGACCGCACAAGTTACTATGATACAGACGAGCTGAACGATACACACTCCGAAGGTCAGGGCATCTGCATGAAAACTTTCGACGAGCTTTATCCGGAGGACAAAAGGGAATTATTCGATATCCCGGACAGCCAGAGAGTCAGCTATGATGCAGACGGAAAACTTAATACCATACTTATGCCCGATCCGACAAATATGGTCGATTCCTCGATATCGCTGTTTCCGCAGAGTATGGCAATGGGTTATTTTTCAGATACCGACCTGTGGGAGATAGACGGTATCTCGGAATTTGACGGAAGACAATGCTATGAAGTCTCCGGTACTGCAAGCAGTTCATACGGCGAACAGCAGAACGTTTCGGATTTCAATGCCTGTATCGACTGCAAGACAGGTGTTTTGCTGAAATTTGAGGGATACGACAGCAGAGGTCAGCTCAGACGGTATATCTATACTGAAAATATAAGCTTTGACGATATCAAAGATCAATAAAAAACGGCGAAGCCGCATAAGCCCGGTACTCATAAAGAAGTTTATCCCTTTTAGTGGGGGAAACCTTTCTGAGGAAAGGTTCTCCCCCACACCCCCTTCCAAAGACTTTTAACATGAAATTTCCCCTGACGGG
>CADBQF010000188.1 GCA_902796705.1 Ruminococcus flavefaciens | reverse complement strand
TGCAAGATACCAGAAAGGCAGAGCTGCTGCCAGGACGAGTACGTCCTCCTGTAGTCACGAGCAGTTTTAATACATTATATAACATAGCAAATCAATTGTCAATAGCTGATGTAAGCGATGCTCTCCCCCATACCCTGATTAAAAATGGGGACGCATCGCAGAATAACGCAAAGGCTTCGCTCCGGAGTCGCTCTCACCTTTGCAGCGATGCTCTCCCCATACCCCCATTTGACTTTTACATTTTGTTGTGATATAATACCAATGCAGAGAAAAATTTTAATTCTTCTGCAAAGGAGGAACAATGTTCATGAAAAAGAAAATGATAATGCTCGCTTTATGCTTTATGTGCGTCAGCCTGGTCTCATGCGGCAATGAAAACAATGACGATCAGCAGACCAGTTCAAGCTCCGTTGCTCAGATCGAACAGGCAGCCGGCACAACAGAGGAAACTCAGCCGTCCCAGGCCGAAGCTTCACTTCCTGAAACTACTGAGGAGAGCCAGCCTGATACTACTGATGAAATTCAGCCTGATACAACAGAGGAATCTATCCCCGAAGAGACCGTTCCGGCACAGTCTGATGAACCGGAAGATGCACCCGCCGCACAGAATGAGAGCAGCACAGATGCTATCACAGAAGTCCAGGCTTTAGATGCTATCAAGCACTACTGCTTCATCAATAACCCCGATCTGAAAAATATGTCAGAGTCGGACGAATACACTATCTACTGGGACGTTAACACAAATGAGTCCGGTCAGATCGTTGTCATGTACAGATCTTATACCGGAGCTCAGATACGCTATTACATCGATCCCGTTACAGGAGAAACATATTCGACCGAATTAGTCCCCGGTATCATCGATGAAGAACAGCGTACAGACGAAAGCTTCAATGTAAGGGATTATCTGGAATGAGGTGATATAAATGGATCCTATGAATGAAGATATACGTATACCGCTGCACTTTCAGCCCGGAGTGTATCCTGTCGGAAAGCTCCCGGCTGTATCAGAAAACTTTATAGCAATACAGCATGAACCCTCTGATACGATATCCTATACCGTTCCCTGTACAGGAAGAGAGGTCAGGCTGCACCGACTCAGCAAATCGTATATTCTGGAACACCTGACTGCAAACTACCGTGAAAACGGCGGGCTTTACTGTGTTGAGATACGTGACGGGGACGATGTGAGTCTGGTTTATATCCATTATCTTGATGAAGAAGATGCAAGAAACGAGATAGGTGAATTTATTTTCCTCAGTTCGCTCCAGATCACAAAACAGCTCTCTGAACGAAAAGACAAGATGTTCAGGCTTTTCATCGAGTATTTTTATAACGGAGAGAATTTTGACCTTGCCGCCGTGACCGCATCGGAAAAAGACAAGGAAGCTCTGCTTGCAAGTGCAGGAAAACGGACTGAAAAGCCTGCCTTCGTCAATATGCTCCTCAACAATTCCGGCAATTATCCCCGTGAGAACAGAATTGAATGTGACAGTCACACTATCAGCATCATGCTCCGTTGTTCTCCATGCGATCTGCATGAAATGGTCGTAAATGAAACAGCAGCATTTTTAAAAAAACGCCTCGTTCCGAAGCTCGATAAAACAGACGACTTCAAGTTCATCGTCTCGGAATATGATTAACACAGAGATATCATGAGACTTTTCTTAATAAAAATTCCCCTGAAGGCTGCTTTTGACAGAGCATCTGTCAGGGGAAAAATTTTTTCTGTCCGGCAGTAAAAAGCCGGATATTTTTTTGAGTTCTACGGGAAATGTTTCTATGTGACAGCCTTGCGGGAGAGCCATTTTCCGCCGGCAGTCCTGATGAGCATAAGTATGCCACGGCAGCAGAGTTCGATACACATTGCGAGCCATATACCGGTGAGTCCCATGCTTTTTATAAGTACGAGCGAAAGTGTTATCCTTACGCCCCACATACTCACGAGGTTGATGATGCTCGGAGCAAGCGTATCCCCTGCACCCCTCAGTACACCTGAACAAACTATAGATGCAGCATACATCGGCTCTGCAAAAGCCTCTATCCTCAGCACTTTTGTTCCCAGTATGCGGACTTCCGCTGATTTTGTGAGCATCGCAAACATGAACGGTGCTGCAAAGTACATCATTACTGCTGTGACTGACATTACCGACATTCCGAGTATTATCGTCAGATAAGCATATTTCTTTGCAAGGTCTTTTCTGCCTGCACCTATGCACTGTCCTATCAGAGTTGTGGCTGCCGAACCGATACCGTATCCCGGCATATAGCAGAAGCTCTCAGCAGTTACCGCAAGGGAATTCGCTGCAACGGCTGTATTTCCGAGCGGAGCTGTTATTTTTGTGGCTGCCACGTATGCACCGCAGGTCGCTGTATGTTCAAATGCTGCCGGAAGCGATATCCTTACTGCGTTTGAAAGGCACTGACGCTTTATCTTCCAGCTTCCGCCAAGCCGGAGCGAAAGCTTCTCCGACCGGAACAGCAGGAAATACATCATCAGTGCTGATATACACACTTCCGAGAGCGATGTTCCGAGTGCCGCTCCCCTTACGCCAAGCCCTGCACCGTAAACTTTCAGGCTTATCCCTATGAGCGGAACTGTGAGCGTTCTGGTCGGGAATATGAACAGAAAATTGAATATCACATCAAGTATGCACAGGACTATATTCAGGAAGCTCGGTGTCTTCATGTTGCCGCTGCTCTGGAGGATCTGTCCGGCGAGCATACGCATCTGCTCAAAGGGTATCGTCAGTGCGAATATCAGAAAATACCCGGAAGCATCTGCGTGAATGTTCTTCTCTCCGCCGAGCCATGCAGGAAGATGACCGCTTATCGATGCAGCAGCCGCAGACAGTAGGCTCCCGAATATGAGCGATATAACTATCGCCTGACGCATCACATCTCTTGCCTTTGCTTCCTTGCCTGCACCTATAAGCTGGGCGATCTGGACGGAAAAGCCTATCGCTGCCGAGATGCACAGTCCGCCCGTCAGCCATGTCGATGTGCTTACAAGACCTATCGCTGCGATAGCGTGCTTTCCGACGCTGCCGACCATTGCAGAATCGATATACTGCATCACAACAGACGTAAGCTCAGCAAGTATCGCCGGTATGCTCAGCCGTATGACCTGCTTTATGAGCGTCCGCACAGAGGTGTCTTTCGTTATAAAATCATTCATTTGATATATGTCATTCCTTTCAGAAGTTATTACATTATATCACGTATCGGAAGAATTTGCAAGCGTTCGTTTTTTAAATAATTCAATTGTTATTGTTCGGGAAATATTGACTTTTTGTAAAATATGTGTTATAATTAACGGCATCAACGAGTTCTTTCTCTGCCTGATAATAACAATGATATGAGGGAATTATATGAAAAAAGCACTGAAGATAACACTGAAAGTAATCAAATGGATAGTTATAGTTCTTATCCTGCTCGTACTGCTGGCTCTGCTCGTCAGGTTCATCGGACAGAGGATATACAAAAAGACTCCGTCCGGCGGCATAAACGAAGAAATGATGATCGACGTGAACGGCTCTAAACAGTGGATAAGCATCTACGGCGAAAATAAAGACAACCCCGTTCTGCTCTATCTCCACGGAGGCCCCGGAGAAGCCACCAGCCTCTATGATTACGCTTATACAAGAAAATGGGCGGACGTTTACACTGTCGTTACATGGGATCAGCGTAACTGCGGAAAGAGTATCCCAAAGAAAAAAGACGATTC
>CADBQF010000187.1 GCA_902796705.1 Ruminococcus flavefaciens | reverse complement strand
TTCTCCGCATACTTCCCTTGCGTATGAAGCCATGCTGCAAACCGACTCCGCTATGAAGTCAAGGCAGTATGCGGCGATATTTTCCGGTCTTTCGCCGTCTTTGAGCATCTTCCGGCACTGGTTCTCTATCCCGGAGAAGCAGAAGCCGCCCTCACGCTGTACGGCTCTCACCTTGAAATGGCGGTCGGCTCTTGCAGCGAGTTTTTCGAGTTCTATACCGCACGGGAATTTAAGTCCCAGCATAAGTCCCACTCTGTCAACAGCCTGTCCTGCATTGAGATCGAGAGTCGTACAGATATCGCTAAGTTTTATGACCTCGTCCTCGTCCGGGACGCTGAGCAGGCAGTCTGTCGTGCCTCCGCTCACATGGAAGGCTATGAACTTCTCCCCGGCAAGGTGGAGTTTTTCCGCTGAATACAACGCTGCAAGCACATGGCCTACCTGATGCGATGTCCTGTAGAAAGGGACTTTCATGACAGCCGAAAAAGACCTCGCTGATCCCTCTCCGCACAGAAAGCATGGCATATACGAACCCTCTCTGTTCCTCGGTCTTGACGAAGCCGAAACGGCAGCTATATCTTCCGGGTGAAGCTTTTCCGAAAGCTGTTCTATCATATCCGGGAGCTGCTTTGTGTGGTGGAAAACGGCATCGCTCTGACGCAGGCCAAGCTCTCCCTCTTTTACAGGGAGGAGCTTTTTAGCCTGATATACCGTATTGTCCTCACTTGAATAAACAGCCGCCGAAGTAGTGTAATTGCTCGTATCTATGCCGAAAAAATCAGGCATTGCTGCTCTCCTCTTTCTGTCTGTCACGGGAGAATGCTCCGAGCAGTCCGTTTATGAAAGATGTGTCCTCCTTGAACGCATACGTCCTCGAAAGCTGGATAGCCTCGCTGATAGCGGCGTTCATAGGTGTCTTTTCCTCATAGAGCGACTCGTATATAGCTATACGGAGTATGGCAAGATTGAGCTTTGATATTCTGGCGATGCTTCTTGACTTGCTGTAGCCGGAGATGATAGAATCGATCTCTTCCCTGTGGGCGATAGTTCCCTCAACGAGAGACTTCACATCGTCGTTGACAGTTATCTCCTCTATCTCCTCTGCTATATCATAAAGCTCGTTTATATCATCATCACGCAGAAGCTGCTCAAAAACCAGCTTGAATGCACTATCTCTTATTTCACGTCTTGTCATTTACACTTCTCCTATCCTTATTCAAAAACGACACCGCACACGGTCACATTCACTCTTGCGACCGGAACGCCTGTCATATTCTGTACGTTCTCCTTAACAGCCGTCTGGACTTCCTGAGCCACGCTGAAAGCCTTAGCTGAACTCTTGATCTTTATATCCATATCGATCGCCGCAACATCGCCTATCATATGTATCCTGATAGGGGAATTGCCACGGAGCTTGCTCATCTTGTTCAACTCACCGGAAAGACCTGCAACGCCTTTTACATCGAGTGCTGCAAGTTTTGCAACGGTCTTCATAACGTCATCTGATATTTTGAGTTTGCTTTTTACAGCTTCTTTGTTGACTTCCATATTTTGACCTCCTGTATATGATCTGATCCGTGCAGAAACCTTTACTTTTATATTATACCAAAAAAAATCCGATTGTTCAACTACTTTACCTCAAAAATTCTGATATTTTCCGGAGAAACTTCTGTCTCACCGAGAATTATCTCCTTTATCGAAGCTGCCTGAGCCTTGTCGAGTCCCTCTGTTTTGACGACTACCTTTGCAGAATCGCCGTCGAGATATGCCACACAGTCAGCGAAACCCTGAGCTTTTATGAGCGATTCTATCGTTCCCTCCGATTCTATGAGCTTCGATACACCCACTGCATCTATCGCATTCACGACCATTTCGTCCTCTGTGACATCTCCGCCGCCTATCATCGCCTGCAAGGTCTGGACTGCCTCGTCACGGTCGTTCATCTTGTCAAGGCGTGCCTGTGCGAAGTAGTCGATATCGTCACGGACTTCGGCGTTGACGAATTCTGTCTCGCCGTAGGTGACTGTATCCTCTTTGCCGCTGTCTTTCTTCACCGAAGATGCCGGTGCTGCTGCGTAGTTTATGTAGACTGCCACTGCGAGCATGAGCGTGAGGCAGGTCATGATTATCTGTTTCTTGCCGATGATGAATGATGGTTTTTTCATAGCTGTTCTCCTTATCTTAGCAAAGTTACGTATATCTTCCCTGTAGGAAGTCCGAGTGCCGCTGAAACGGCTCTGTATATCCTCTCCTGAACTGCCGGATCTCCGCAGCCTGTACAGGCAACGACTGCACCTTTCACGCAGGGCTGTCTGACGGATTCTATGAGAGGCGATCTTTCGCTTCCTCCGCCTGTCATCACATATTTCCTCTCCTCCTCTGTTCTGGTGTCGTCTTTGGTTCGTCTGCCCTCTGTCGCATAGACATAGCTCCCTCCGCAGTCCGCTGTGAGGAATACCTCAACTTCCCCCGCACCCTCGATACGGCTGAGGAATTCTTCGAGCTGACGTTCGGTGCGGCGGCAGTAATCTTCCGCATCGGTGAGCTGTGCCGTGTCATTGCGTGGAGATGTATCCTCCCCTTTTCTGTCAGGTATGAGCGAAGAAAAGAGTATGAGCAGCAGTCCGGCTGTTCCAAGCACTGCAACGGCTGTCTTCATTTTCTTTTCACGGCTCATAGCCGGTCTTTCTGTCGTTTCCATTGATTACCTCCGTACTGCTCCCGGCAGTTCGCTTTATTATATCCGATGCCTTTGTGAAGTCGTCTGCCGCTGCTGTGACTCTGATAATAGATATGCTGCCGTCATCAGAAATATTAACTTCTGTTTCGACAGAGTAAGCTTTCACGCCTGCCGCTGTCAGTTCTTCCACGAGAACGGCTGAGATGTTCTCCTGAGTTTGAAGTTTCAGCTCCTCAAGGTAGAGTTCACGGCTCTGTGCGTAATCTGCCGGATCGAACACTACTGCGTCCGGGAATTCAAACTCTGCCGCACCTTTCACCGCCGAGGAAAGCACGATGCACATTCCCGTCAGCGTCAGGAGAAGTTTCATATGCTCCCTCAGCTTCGTCCCGGAGACAAGTTCTTCCACAAGGCAAAGAGCCGCCGATACCGCACATATCGTCCTTGCCGCATACGTTACACTTTCCATTTTCCCTCCTATGTATAGCATCTGACGAGTATCCCGGTGCATAGCACGAGTATCACTCCGTAGCATATCAGAACGCTCTG
>CADBQF010000186.1 GCA_902796705.1 Ruminococcus flavefaciens | reverse complement strand
GAGAACTTTGCTGACATCGACGTTTCCGCCGTGACGTACAAGATATCCGGAATTGTCCCATTTTTCCTGCGTATCGAAGGGATATACGGTGTTGAGGTATTCGTATATCTCTTTCACCTTTACTTTGCTGTTATTCTTCGTATCATGATCTTTGACCTTGCAGCTAAGGGCATGATAATGTACGGAAGCATTGTACTTGCCGCCGGAAAGAAGGATTTCAGAGGTCTTCTGCAAACGCTCTGCAAGGCTGTCGAGATAGCGAACGCCCTCCTCGGTATTGCGTGAGATGCCTCCTGTCAGGCACTCGGCTTCGGACAGTTTCAGGTACTCACCGAACGGTCTGACGTTCATTATGACGTAAGTTTTGCCGCTCTCCTCGACAATATATTCGTTTTTGTCGTTCATGCCATGCTCGCTGAGCCATTTACGGAGGAGTTCGATCTTTGTCATCGGCTGTAATATAAAGCTGAACCGGCTGTTTATCTCCACACGCTCTGCAAGGTCTTCGAGGATATGTATGATTGTTTCGCCGCCCATTCCGGCTATTATCACCGTACAGTCCTTCTCTGTATCGATCTCAACATCATGCAGGCCGTCGGAAAGAACAAGTCCGACTTTGTCGGTAACTCCGTACTTTTCGAGAGTTTTCCGTGCCGAGGCAAGAGGGCCTTCTTTTATATCAGATGCGATGACTTTTTCACATTTTCCGGAAAGTATAAGTTCTGCGGCAAGCTGTGCGTGGTCTGTGCCTATGTCATAGGCTGTCCCGCCTGTCACAAGATCGGCTATCTTTTTCAGTCTTTTATCAAGCATAAATTCACCTCTAAATTCTTTCGCTCTGTCCTTTACAGCAATAAATCAGGCGTGCCGGCAGCCGACACGCCTTGTTTGTGTCATAAGATCATGCTTTCTGTGCGAAGTAAGCATTGAGCTTTTCTACGAGTGCATCGGGATCTGTTCCGTGAACTGCACAAGCTTCTTCGATAGACTCACCTCTTGAAGCAGGACAGCCGAGACAGTGCATTCCGATCTCAAGAAAGAACGGTGCTACCTCGAAATCTGTATCGAGGATATCTCCAATGATTGTTTCCTTAGTGATCTGCATTGATATCATTCCTTTCCGGGGGTAAGACGATCTTCCGATCATCATTTATAAAAACCCATAGCACAGCCGTAAGCTGTGCTATAGATCATAAGCGATTAAGCTTCATTCATTTTTGCATAGCACTCGCTGCAATAAACAGCTCTGCCTTCCTTAGGCTCAAAAGGAACCTTAGCTTCTCCGCCGCAGGAAGCACATACAGCAGTGTACATAACTCTCTCTGCCTTACCTGCATTTTTTCTTGCGTCACGGCAGGCTTTACATCTCTGAGGCTCATTTACAAAGCCTTTCTCTGCGTAAAATTCCTGCTCGCCTGCTGAGAATACGAATTCGCTTCCGCATTCTTTACAGACTAATGTCTTGTCTTCATACATCTTCTTAAACCTCGCTTAAAATATTGGACCACGGCTGGATTCTCACCAGCATCTTTGAATTTCAACGCTCTGGATTTGAGCTACCTGGTCATTTGAACGGTTTATGACAATGAATATACCAACATTTTCCGCAGCCGGACAGCCACATATCATTTTTGCACCCGATCTTATTCTAAGCAGTTAAGCTGTATGAATACATGAAAAATGAATATTTATCTGGCATATCTTTCATGGAGGCTGTTCCGGATATTCTCCGGAACAGCACCACGGATATCATAATTATGCTTCAGGGTTCTTTGCGGCTTCTTCTTCAGCGGCTTTGAGGAGTTCTGCCATATCAAAATTGAAATTGGAAGTCTTCTTCTGCTGCTGGTTCTTCTGCTGAGCTGGAGCCGGTGCAGGTGCAGGCTGTGAAGGAGCAGATGTCTGCTTGTTGTTCATGCCTCCTGCGTTGTAGCCGGAATTCTTTCCATTGTTGTTAGAGCCTACAGAAGCGAACGGATCGCTGTTGTTTGCTGCCTTGGGAGCGGAAAGTTCCTCCATGCCCTTCATTCCGCCGTTGTTTGAATGAGAAGCGGGTTTTGTGGGCTTGAACTCTGAACGGGGAGCTTCAACTTTCTTAACGCTGCCTGATGCTTCGCCCTTGTCTACAGCCTTGCGTGCCTCACCGATGATGAGCTGAGCTTCGCTCATGCGGTCTGTAGCCTGTCCTGTAAGACGTGTGAGAACGGAATTGATATCGCTGAACTTGGCATTTACGCTTTCGATCTCGTTGAGGAGCATATTGCGTACAGTTTCAGACATCTGATTTACCTTGTCTGCATGGATGTTTGCCTCATCAATGGTAAGCTTTGCCTGATCGTTAGCTTCCTTGATGCAGGTTTCAGCAGTTGTATTTGCGTTAGCGATAGTCTTTTCAGCGTCGGAGTTAGCTTCCTTAACGATGCGGTCAGCTTCTTCCTTAGCGTCTCTTGTGAGCTTATCAGCAGCATTTCTTGCTTCGATAGTGATCTTGTTTGCAGTCTTCTGAGCTTCTGTGAAGAGAGCACCCATATCGAAAGATGAAGGGATCATGCCGCTTGCAGTCTCCTTGAGGTCTGTGATCTCAGTATTGAGCTTAGCGATCTCATCGTCCTTCTCCTTGGTGATCTGAGCGATCTTAGCGTCCTTGTCAGCAGCTTCCTTGGTCTTGGCAGCGAGTTCAGCAGACTTTGTTGTAAGTTCGCCTGTGACCTTGAGGAGTTCCTGTTTAGCCTTTGCAAGCTCTGCTTCAGCAGCGGGATTGCCTGCCGGAGCAGCGGCAGCAGGAGCCTTTGCAGCAGCGGCAGCCTTCTGTTCAGCGGCAGTTGCTTTCTGTTCAGCAGCCTTGAGCTGATTTCTGAGGTTGTCGATCTCCTTCTTTGCAGCTTCAACAGCAGCCTGTGACTGTGCATTATTGCCGCCCTGAGCTCCGCCTGCCTTGAGCTGAGCTATGAGCTTCTGGTCGGATTCGATCTGCTTCTTTGCGTCTTCGAGTTCCTTCTTAGCGGTACGAAGAGCATTATTTGAAGAATTGAGTTTTTCCTGAAGGTTATCTATCTGATTCTTATACTTCTGGATCTCCTGAGGATCGGACGGGCCGGCAGCCTTTGCCTTTTTAAGTTCGTCTTCGAGTGTGACGATCTTTGTATTGAGTTCGTCGAGGTAGCCCATAACGTCCTCTTTTACAAATCCTTTCTGTCCGATCTTAGTTTCTCTTAACACGGTTGGTTCCATTGTGATTACTCCTTTTCCCCCCGTGTAAGAACGGGGCAAAAATTATAAGGGAATTTACGCCTTTCATTAATTATAACACAGTTTTAACTATAATTCAATTACTAATATGTAGAATTTTCTCGTTGATTTTAGTGCATTTTACTATATTCACTAAATTTCTGTAGATACTTTATCAGCTAAAAGAAAAGCAGCCTCAGATACGAGGCTGCATTGTTATCAGTTGCCGAGCATCTTGAATATATCATCGAGGTCATAGTCCTGCGATGAGCTTGTTTTTGTTGAGCCGCCGAGTCCGAGGCTGTCGATCAGCGGATTGTCTATCGGGATCACATCGTCATCAGGAGCAGATTCCTGAACGGGTGCCTGTGTAGGTACTGCGTTCTGAGCGGCAGCTTCATCATCGTCTGTCTCAGGAGCGGTAGGATCATCAAAGCCTGCTGCGATCACTGTGATAGTCATCTCATCCTGCATATCTTCCTTGAATGCTGTACCGAAGATGAACTCAACGCCTTCAGCAGCGGTATCTGTTATCATCTTTGTAGCTGCATCGACATCGGAAGAAAGGATATCCTCTGACATAGCGATATTGATAAGGAGTCTCTTTGCACCGGAGATCGATGTTTCGAGAAGCGGGCTGGAGATAACGGCATTTGCTGCATCTCTTGCCTTGTCCTTGCCTGAGCCGTGACCGATAGCCATGTGTGCATATCCTGCACCCTTCATGATCGTCGAAACATCGGCAAAGTCGAGATTTATGTAGCCCTCCTCAACGATGAGGTCTGAGATGCTCTTTACACCTGTCTTGAGGACATCATCAGAAAGAGCAAATGACTGCATCATAGTGAGCGGCTTGTCAAGACCTACGAGAAGTCTTTCGTTCGGGATAACGATAAGTGAATCAACATACTTCTTGAGTTCAGCTATACCTTTTTCAGCCTGAGCCATTTTCTGCTCTCTCTCGAAGAGGAACGGCTTGGTAACAACTGCAACGGTGAGTATATCCATTTCCTTTGCGATCTTTGCAACGACAGGAGCTGCACCTGTACCTGTACCGCCGCCCATGCCGGCAGTAATGAAGATCATATCAGCACCCTTGAGGTGTGTTTCGATCTCGTCACGGTTCTCTTCGGCACTACGCTGACCGATCTCAGGCTTATTACCTGCACCTCTGCCCTTTGTGAGCTTTGCACCGATCGGTATCCTTGTGGTAGCCTTGGACTTGTTAAGAGCCTTTGCATCTGTATTGATAGCGATATACTCTATATTATTAACACCCGACTCTACCATACAGTTCACAGCGTTTCCGCCGCCGCCGCCGACACCGATGACCTTAATATTAACATCGGGTTCGAGTGCTTCCTCATAGTTGAAATCTGACATTTTTACTCCTCCTATGCATTACCTGAATTTTATTAAAAATCAAAAAATTTCAATATACAAATTCCCTTATTATTTTATCATAAACTAAACTCTAATGCAAGTCTAAGATAAAGATTTTTTATTTTCTGCACATCTGACAAATTTTTTCTGCACATCAAAAGTGATTTTATATATTTTTATCACCAGTTATAATCCTCTCCGTAATACTGGTCTTCTCCGTAGTACTGATCGTCTCCGTAGTATCCCTGATCCCCGCCGTAGTCCTGCTGCTGGTAGTCATATCCGTAGCCGTATTCATCGCCGTAGTACTCTTCGCCGCTGCCTTCTGCTCCCTCTTCTCCGGCGTACTCGTCTATATCGTATCCGGGTTCGGTATCTTCTCCGAGGTGGGCGTTATACTCGCTGAAAATAGCCTCCTGTTCGGGATTTGCCTCGTTCTGCACCTGTTCATCGGGGATAGTACCCTTCTTGCCGTCAGCAGGTGAACTTGCCGGTTCTGCTGCTTCGCCCTTTTCCAGCTTGGCATCACTCGTCCTGTACATACACTGATTCGTGCCGATCATCGTCAGATAGCCTTTTTTGCCACGCATAGTCTCATCGTTCATTACAGTGAATGCAAGGTCGAGTTTATACTCTACATCGTTCCAGTTGCCCATTTTGAAGACCATTCCGTTGTGGTAGTTGACGATTATATTGAATTCATCTGTCATATCGACTGATGATATGCCGATGCTGTTGTTGCTGTTTGCCGTCTTCATAAGTTCGCTGAAAGCTTCGTACTTATGTTCGTTCTCGGTCGTCACCTGTTTTCCGGGAGTGCAGTCAGCAGGCTCTAATCCGTAGATGACCGGGATACCGTCTGCTACAAAGCGGTTATCTTCGAGGATCTTTCCGCTGCGGCTAACGACGAGCGTGCCTCCGTCATAGTTCACATTGAATGCCGGTATGCTCCGTGTGACTTTTATCTCTATAGCTGACGGGAAATCCTTGTTGATCGTAACGTCTTCAACATAGATAAGCTCTTTGAGTATCTGCTCCCTCGCCTTTTTCTTATCGAGCCTGAACAGATTATCTCCCTCATTTATGCCTGATGCAGCGACTATCTCTGTAGCCGTATACATATCAGACTCTCCTGAGACACGTATCTCATTTATATTGAAAAGGAACGTCATGCAGATCGTTACTCCTATGCTCATTACAAGTATAACGACTATAAGCACGTATATGTTCCACATACGCCGGCGGCGTCTCATTCGCTTGCCGCTCGGCTGCCTTTCAACGTTTGTTTTTACAACATCTTTCATATACACTCCAACCTTATCAGACTCTCACTATGTCACCGCCGAGAGTTCTCACTGCTTCCTCTATCTTCTCATATCCTCTGTCGATATGAGAGATCTTTGTTATGACCGATCTTCCCTCTGCTGCAAGGGCTGCACATACCATTGCAGCTCCTCCACGCAGGTCAGTTGCTTCACAGGCAGCTCCGTGAAGTGACGGAACTCCCTTCACTACTGCAACTTTTCCGAGTACCTGTATATCTGCTCCCATTTTTATGAGAGCTTCCGAATGCCTGTAGCGGCAGTCGAAGATATTTTCCTCGAATATGCTCGTTCCGTCAGCTTTCGTCAGTGCAGCCATGAGGACTGCCTGAGCATCTGTCGGGAATCCGGGGTGCGGCATGGTGCGGATACGCTCCTTTACAGAACGAAGCCTCGCCCCGCTCCTTAGGTAGATCGTATCTCCCTTTGCGGAAATACTGCATCCCGTCTGTTCAAGAACGGATATGAACGGTTCCATTTCCTGAACGCAGGCGTTTGTAAGTATCATCTCTCCTCCGGCGGCGGCTGTCATGGACAGATAAGTAGCACCGGCTATCCTGTCAGGCATGATGCGGTAGGTGCAGCCGTGGAGCTTATTTTTTCCTTTTATGACGATGCGGCTCTCGCCGTCGCCTTTTATCTCCGCACCGCATGAACGCAGGAAACCGCAGAGATCGCATATCTCCGGTTCACGGGCGGCATTGTTTATGACTGTATCGCCCTCCGCTGTTACTGCACAGAGAAGTATATTCTCCGTAGCACCGACTGACGGGAATGCGAGCGATATCCTTGCTCCCTTCGCTCTTCCGGAGGGGGCATGGCATATTATCCTTCCCATGCTCTCACGTATATCGATGCCCATTTTCCTCATAGCGGCAAGGTGCATATCTATCGGACGTGGGCCGAGCTCGCAGCCGCCGGGGATACTCACCGTACACTCCCCCGTCCTGCCGAGCATCGCTCCCATGAACATTATGGAGGAACGCATCTCACGCATGAGTTCTTCCGGTATCTCCGTTTTCGTGACCGAACCGGCTGATATAACGGCTCTGCTGCCGGAAAAACTGCACTGACAGCCGAGATGATTGAGTATCCTCGATGCCGAATACACATCGGTAAGCACCGGACAGTTCGTGAGTTCGACTGTATCTTCACAAAGAAGTGCTGCTGCCATAACAGGCAAAGCACTGTTCTTGCTGCCCTGGAGGGAAAGTTCGCCGTGAAGACGTTTTCCTCCGTTTATAATAAGTTTCTGCATTGTACCACCTCACAGCACTTTTGTGTATAATATGCTGACGGGGCGGTCAATGCTACTCAGGCTTTCTTTTTGCCTTTTTCGATGAGTTTCTTTATAACGGCAAGTATCCTCTCGTTCGTATCAGAGAGGTGGAGCTTTGCGGCACTTGCTGACATAGACTCAACTTTGTCACGGTCGCCGTAGAGCTTTTCTATCTCAGCGATCATCTTGTCGTTCGTGATATCCTTCTGTTCGATGACCACAGCAGCTCCGGCTTTTCCGAGTACCATAGCATTGTGATACTGGTGATTTCCTGCAACTATAGGCGAAGGGATAAGTATGGACGCTTTTCCGGCTGCTTCAAGTTCAGCAAGAGTCGATGCACCTGAACGGCAGATAACGAGGTCTGCTGCTGCAAGGCACACGTCCATGTCGTTGATGTACTCCGTTATCCTCAGACGGCTGTTTTTGAGCGGTATGCCTGCTGCTTTCATCGCCTGCGGGAAAGTATCCTTTCCCATTCCGCCGTATCCGTGGATATGGTTTACTGCAAGGCCTTTTCCGGTATGCCACTTTATAACGGCTTCCATTGTCTCATTGATACAGCCTGCACCGAGGCTTCCGCCGAAAGAGAGTATCGTGAAACTGTCGTCAAATCCGAGCTTCTGTCTTGCCTCTGCCTTTGACATGGTATTTATATTGCTGCGGACAGGAAGGCCTGTTACGCTGTACTCGAATTTCGACTTATCCATATAATCAAGAGCTTCCCTGACAGTGAGCATCACATAGTCCACCTCTTTTGAGAGGAGCTTATTCGTAACGCCCGGATAGGCATTCTGCTCGTGGATAGCTGTCGGGATACCCATGCGTGCCGCTTTCCTGATGACAGGGCCGGCTGCATATCCGCCTGTACCGATAGCTATATCAGGTTTGAATCCGCTGATTATCTCCTTTGCACGCTTGCCGGAAGCTGCAAGGTATGCAGCGGCTTTTATGTTCCTTCCGATATTTTCAAGGGAGATCTTTCTCTGGAAGCCGGCTACTTTTATAGTCTCCAGCCTGTATCCTGCCTTCGGGACGAGTTTTGCCTCCATGCCCTTGGGAGTACCTGCAAAGAGGAATTCTGTATCTGGATATGCTGACTTTATGATATCTGCGATCGCAAGTCCGGGATTGATATGTCCTCCCGTACCGCCGCAGGCTATGAGTACCTTCATTGATATGCTCCTTTACGCACCTTTGAGTTCTTCGTGTATCGTTTCGCTGCCTCCGCTCTTTACGGGTGGAGCAGACTTCTTCTCCTCTTCATCGGGATAATACCGCTGCTGCGAGATATTGAGCATGATGCCCATTTCCGCAAGCTGCATTATCAGAGCCGTTCCGCCGTAGCTGAAAAACGGCAGGCTGATACCGGTATTCGGTATGAGATTGCTTACAACGGCGAGATTGAGGACTGTCTGTATGCCTATCTGTGTAGTTATGCCTACAGCTATGAGCATACCGAATCTGTCCTTGCAGCGGACTGCTATGGAATATCCCTCTACTACAAGAAGGAAGAATACTATGATTATCGCCAACGCTCCGACGAATCCAAGCTCCTCGCATACTATCGGGAAAACGAAGTCGTTCTTCGTCTCCGGGAGGTAGAGGTACTTCTGTCTGGAGTTTCCGAGTCCGAGGCCGAAAAGTCCGCCCGAACCGATAGCTATGAGCGAGTTTGCTGTCTGCCACGTATCGTTGAGTACATCTGCAAAGGGATCTTTCCATGACTTGATACGGACTGATACGTAACTTCCGGGGACAGTCGCCTGATATCCTATTACGCCGACGGCTGCTGTCAGAGCGGTTATGCCCAGCAGGAGGAATTGCCTCCTGTTCGCTCCTCCGCAGAGTATCATGGCTATTGCGATACAGCCGACGAGCATGATACCTGAGATATGCGGCTCAAAATAGAGCAGAGCCACGTAAACACCGACAAATACCGCATATTTCAGGATACCTACGGTGATCTTGTTCATTCTTCGTCCGTCACGTTCCATGTTGTATGCGAAAAATATGATTATCGCAAGTTTAGCGAACTCCGACGGCTGGAAACCTACAGGGCCTATATCGAGCCACCTCTTCGCTCCCATTGAACCGCCCTCGTCGTTACCTATCGCAAGAACGAGTACGAGCAGTATGATGCCGACTATATACATCAGGCCGGCTATGTTGAATTTTTTCAGCAGCGGAAGTTTTATCTTCTTGAAATTATGGTAATCCATTTTCATGAAGAATATCATAGCTACAAAGCCTATAGCTGCATTTTTCGCCTGGTTCTTCGCATAGAAAAGGCCGTCGCCCTCGTCGCTGTACGCCCATGCGTAACTCGCTGACGACATCATGACCAGTCCGACTACGAGCAGTATCATCACGTATGCAAAGAACGAAAGGCTCATATCTCCGTTTCTTCTCTCGCCCACAAATGACCTGAGAAGACCGGGTGAGGAACTTTTTCTGCTTTTATTGCTTGCCGCCATTTTTCCTCCTTAAAACGCAGGATAGATCATCCGAACACTCTGAGCAATATTATGCCCAGTGTACCGAAAATAATGCCTGCCAGCGAAAATGTTATGACTATCTTGTATTCACTGAATCCGCTCATCTCGAAGTGGTGGTGGATAGGTGTCATCTTGAATATCCTCTTACCCTGATGATCGGGACTTCTCTTCTTTGTGTACTTGAAATATGATACCTGTATAACTACTGAAAGGGCTTCTATTATATATACCATTGCAACGAGCAGGAGGAGCAGATGCTTGTGAAGTGCAAGACCTACTGCTGTGACGGCAGCTCCGAGGAACATCGAGCCTGTATCGCCCATGAAGCATTTAGCCGGATTGAGGTTCCAGATGAGGAATCCCAGACAGCCGCCTGCTACTGCCATTGCAAAATATGATATCTCTTCCTGACGGAGTATCGCACACGCAACTGTGAATGTGAGCATCGAAACGAGCGTTACCGAGCCGCACAGTCCGTCTATGCCGTCTGTGAGATTTACTGCGTTTGTAAGGTAGATTATCACCGGTATCATGAGTATATGGTAGAATATGCCCAGTGAGGGAGTCTTCCAGAATCCGAGGTCGATACAGTCAGACGTATCGCCTGTTCTGCTCAGTACGAACAGGAACCCTACTGCGAATACGACCTGCATGGCTACTTTCTGCCACGGGGTGAGGCCGTCGTTCTTCTTCCTTGCGACTTTCAGGTAGTCATCGATGAATCCGATGAGTCCGAAAAGTGCCGAGAACACGATGCAGGCAAGGAGTCTGTAGAAAGAATCATGATTCGCTTTGCTCGTCATGTCTATGCCTGATCTCAGCCTGTATATCCAGTAGCCTGCAAAAGCTGTTATGATGCTCGATATGATGAACATGAATCCGCCCATTGTCGGAGTTCCCTGCTTTTTGGCGTGCCATTGAGGGCCGTCCTCGGTCTTGATAGGCTGGCCGAATTTGATCCTGTGAAGGAACGGCACAAGGAATATGCCCGATACGCCGGCTATGGCAAATGACAAAAGCGGTACAAAAAGGTTGATTATCCAGAAAGACATTTATTCTCTCAGCTCCTGATCTTTACTTTGTCAGCTTTATGCTGACATCGAAATTGGATTTGTCCGCTCCGTGCGGACGATATTTATGGCTTATTAAAAAACTCCATATTATAGAATAATACGAAATCCTCGATATGTCAATAGTTTTTTGCTGATTTGTATAAAAAAACACTGCAAATTTGTGACATAGTGCTGATAAAGCTCTCATATCTGCATATTATTCAGCTTTGTCCGTATTATCAATAAAATCCGGGAACAGAGTCGTCCGTTCCCGGTGTGGAATATCATTTCAGGAGTTTCAGTCCGTCAGCGACGACTTCACGCTCGTCGAAGTGGATATGCTTGTTTCCGGCGAGTATCTGGTAATCCTCGTGGCCTTTTCCGGCGAGGACGATGATATCGCCTTTTTCCGCTGTTTTCAGGGCATGATAGATAGCTTCACGCCTGTCGGTAACGACATCATACGGGATACTGCTTCCCTCAAGTCCTGTGAGTATCTCTTTTATGATAGCTTCCGGATCTTCATTTCTCGGATTATCGGAAGTCACGATGAGCTTGTCGGCATACTCTGCGGCGGCTCTTGCCATTTTCGGACGCTTGGCTGCATCTCTGTTTCCTCCGCAGCCGAAAAGACATATAAGGCGGTTCTCGGTGTACTCCTTCACGCTTTTAAGTATATTCGTAATGGCATCGGGAGTATGTGCATAATCGCAGATAACTGTGAAATCCCTGCCTGTCGGGATAACTTCGCATCTGCCCTTTACTCCGCCGTAGACTTCAACGGCAGAGATTATACCGTCTATCGGGATACCTGCTTCGAGGCAGACAGCTATTGCGGCTGTGATATTCGAGACATTGAACACGCCGGGGATATTCGTTTTCACAAGGTGTGATCTTCCCTCAGTGCAGAACCAGAAGCTCGAACCGGTGGACTTTATCTTTATGCCGTCAGCGTAGATATCAGCATTCTGTTTTACGCTGAACGAAGCTTTATCGCATGATATCTCGCCAAAGAGCCTCCTGCCGTAATCGTCGTCGATATTGCAGAATGCTTTTCTGCATACGCTGAAGAGCATCTTCTTTGCCTGATAGTAATCTTCCATATCCTTATGGTAATCAAGATGATCCTGCGTGAGGTTCGTGAATACAGCCGTATCGAAGAACGTCGGGCCTATGCGTTTCTGGACGAGTCCGAACGATGATACTTCCATTACTGCATATTCACAGCCGGCTTTTACCATTTTGTCGAAAAGCTCCATAAGGTCATACGCCATAGGAGTAGTATTGGCTGTCTCGATGACTTCGTCGCCTATCTCATTGCGGATAGTTCCGACAAGACCTGTCTTGTGGCCGTTCTTCATGAGGATATGCTTTATGACGTTGGTGATCGTAGTCTTGCCGTTCGTGCCGGTAACGCCTATCATTCTGAGTTTGCGTTCAGGGTGGCCGAACCATGCGGCACAGATATTTCCGTAGGCTTTTCTTGAATCGTCAGTGAGTATCTGTCTGTTTCCGAGTCCGAGGTCACGCTCGCAGACGACGGCAGCCGCTCCCTTTTCAAGCATCTCTGCGGCGGCATCATGGCCGTCGAAGCTTCCGCCCTTGATGCAGACGAAGAGGCTTCCTTCTTTTACTTTTCTCGTATCGTCCGTAACAGAGGTTATCTCTGTATCACCGATCTCTGTTTTAAGACCGTCTTCCAGAAGTTCGTATAATTTCATATATCTGTCCTCCTTTTTAATCCTGATCCTCGATGACCATGAATTCGAGTTCTATGGTCGTTCCCTTAGGCACTTCCGTGTAAGGTGCTATCGACTGACTGCTTACGACTGCGTCTTCTCGTGTGATAGACGCACCCTTTGCAACATAGTTGAGTCCCATATATGTCACTGATTCGTTTGCCACTGACGGCGACAATCCCACAAGGTCGGGAACTGTCGTATAGAGCATCTCGTTGCTCTTTTCGGTGTAGAGGTAGACCACTCCGCCCTTTGCGATAGATGAGCCTGTTCCCGGAGACTGCTTTACGACTTCGATTCCGCTTCCGATGATCTCGTATGTTACGCCGAGTGCATCGAGAGTAGCCTTGGCTTCGTCTATCGAACCTTCAAGGAGCGGTACTTTGATGTCGAGGTTCCTTACTTCGTCCTCAGTGTACTCCGGATAGAATCCGAGCTGGGGAAGAACGTCTGTGAGTATGTCTCTTGCGGTAGGAACAGCTACGACGCTTCCGTAATAGCGTTCGCCCGTCTTGTCAGGCATATCTGCAAGGACGAGGAGGATTATCTCCGGATCGTATGCAGGTGTGAAGCAGACGTATGATGCACCGTATTCCTGATCGTCGTCGTCTTCCGTCGTCATCGAAAGTCTCTGTGATGTACCGGATTTACCGCCTATCGAGTAGCCCTTTATAGAAACGTTTCCGCCGTTGTTGTCGCTTACGACGTGTTCGAGGGCATTTCTCATCTTTGCGGAAGTTTCCTCGGAGACTACCTGTCTGCGGACTGTTCTCTCATTCTTGAGGACAACATTTCCGGAAGGATCGACTATCTTGTCAACTACATAGGGTTCAAGGAGGTATCCTCCGTTGATAACGGCACAGTAAGATGTTATCATCTCGATCGGGGTGAGCGTTTCGCCCTGACCGAAGGAACAAACGGCAAGGTCAACATTGGTCATCTTATCCGGCGAGAATCCGAGACCGCTTCCCTCTGCCGGGAGGTCGATGCCTGTTCTTTCGCCAAGACCAAAGGCATCGAAATAGTAGCAGAATTTCTCTATGCCGAGTTTTGTTCCGATATCGATGAAGGCAGGGTTGCATGAATGTGTAAGAGCCTCCTGGAAAGTCTGGGCTCCGTGGCCTCCGAGGTCGTGGCAGTTGATAGGCTTTTCCATACCGGGAACTTTCTTTGAGCCCTCGCAGACGAATGTATCGGTATCGATATTTATGGCATCTTCCTCGATAGCAGCGGCACTTGTGATGACCTTGAAGACAGAACCGGGTTCGTATATCTCGGTTATGCACTTGTTTTTCCACTGGGCTTCACAGGCTTTGCTCTCGGCTTCCTGAGCTTCTTTTCCGGTGAGGAGAGATATCTGTGCGGCGACGTTGGGATCGCTTATCTCATACGGATCATTCGGATCGAAGCTGGGGTATGTAGCCATACCGTAAATAGCTCCCGTCTTTGCATTCATGAGGATAGCACAGCCACGGTTCTTTACCTTGTTGTTCACTACCATTTCCTGAAGATGCTTTTCGAGGATATACTGTATATCGCTGTCGATAGTGAGGTAGATATCGTCGCCGTTCTTTGCCTCGTATGTCTTTGAATATCTGTAAGGGAGAGCGTCTCCGTGAGAATCCTTTGCGGAGATAGTCCTTCCGTCAACGCCTGAGAGATAATCGTCGTAATAAGCTTCGAGTCCGTAGATACCGTCACCGGAAGCGGCAGTGAAGCCGATCACCGGAGCAGCAAGCTCGGAATGAGGGTAATATCTCTTCGTATCCTCTTCCTCGTCGAGCGAGATGAGGGAATATTTATTGAAATATGCGAGGACTTCATCAGCTACAGGTTTCTCGACCTGATCCTGGAGGACGCTGTACTGGTTCTTCGCATCCATAGCCTTGTTTATCTTTTCCGGAGCTACACCGAGCTTCTCGGAGAGGAACTGTATCGACTCAGCACGGAAAGCGTCGGCTGACTCAGGCAGCGGATCGATCTCGTTGCCGTTCTCGTCGTATTCCGGCTTGTAAGTACCGGCAGCCTTTTCCTTTTCACGCTTGTCGATCTCTTTCTGCATATCTTTGAGTTCTTCCCTGAACTTTGTAGGATCGAGGAATATCTTATACACAGATGCACTCTTTGCGAGCGGAGTTCCCTTTGCATCGTATATCGAGCCACGGTGGGCGGATATTATTATCGAGCCGAAGTGCTGGTCGTTTGCCATTTCCTGATATTTCCTGTTCTGTATGACAGATATCCTGAAAAAGTTTACTGCCACGGCAGTGAACAGTATGAAGAATACCAGTGTCATCACGAACTTCGCCCTGAATTTCATCGCCCTTGACGGCAGATGCTTTACAGCCATTGCTATCTTCCTTTCTTTCTGCTGTGTATACTCATAAAATAGAATAAGGCAGGGTATAAGCACCCCGCCTTCTGAACATCATTTATCTTTTTGGATGTCCTTTTTTCTTTTGGATACGACGAAGGATTTGTCGTTATTTAGCACAGGATCTCCCATTCCGGAGCTTCTCCTCTGAAAGCCCCGGAACAGATGATCCCGGTTTCCGATCACCCGCTGTATCTCCGTGTTCTACATATCACTACGGCTTGTTTTTTTATTGCCGATAGCATTCATCTTTAATACAGACAGTATCTGTTTATATATATACTGTCTCAGCCTCTGAAATATTCCACGCATCTGTCAAAAAAGTTTTTGATCTTAGCAGGTATCCCTTCCTCCTGCTTTGGAATATTCACAACATCATCGGTCTGTATCTTTATGTACTTGATTTGCGAAGAGTCTATTTTCTGCATACCGACTTCTTCAGCATAATCCTCGACATTTTTGGCAGACATCTTGCTTTCCAGCTCAGATTGCAGCCTTACGTTCTCTGCTTCGGCAAGGTTTAGCTGTCTGTTGAGTGCAGACACCTTGTTATATACCGTGTTTCTTCTGTCAAGGGTATATATTACCGAACCGAGCATAACAACGGCCACCACAGAAATCAGAACGATCAGCATCACCGAGCCGCTTCTGGCTTCGTTGCGTCTGACCTTTATATCAGGCTTATGCTCAGGTGACTTTTTCGCTCCGTTTGACGGCGAGCTGCCTGACGAGCTGTTCTCGTCATAATTGCTGTAATAAACAGCATTAAGTTCACCCATCGCATTCAGCACTCCTTTCAATAATTCTGAGTTTAGCACTTCTGCTTCTGTTGTTTCTTTCAAGTTCCTGTTCGTCAGCCTCTATGGGCTTACGGTTTATGAGTCTTCCCTGCGGTTTATGGCCGCACACGCACTGAGGAAAATCCGGAGGGCAGATACACCCCCTGCACCAACCGGCAAATCTCTGTTTTACGAGCCGGTCCTCAAGCGAATGGAAAGTTATGACGGCAAGTCTGCCGCCCGGTCTGAGACTGTTGAAAGCCTCGTCAAGTCCTTCTGACAGGTGTTCGAGTTCGCCGTTGACGGCTATCCTGATCGCCTGAAAGGTCTTTTTGCAGGGGTTCTTATCACGTCTTGCCTTCTGGGGAACGCTCTCTCTGATTATATCAGCGAGCCTGAGCGTAGTATCTATCGGTGAACTCTCCCTCTCACGGACTATATTGGCGGCGATGCGTCTTGAAAACTTCTCCTCGCCGTACTCGAATATTATCCTTGAAAGTTCCTGTTCGGAATATGTATTGACTATATCCGCAGCACTAAGCCCCTCTTTTTCCATTCTCATGTCGAGCGGAGCATCGATATGATACGAAAAGCCTCTTGAACCCTCGTCGAGCTGATAAGACGAAACTCCGAGGTCCAGAAGGACTCCATCCACCTTATCTATGCCGAGTTCATCAAGAACGCTCCGCATCTGCGAATAATTGCTTCTTATCACCTGAGCGTTCGGATAGGCTGAAAGTCTTTCTGATGCGACTCTGACTGCGTCAGGATCACGGTCAAGAGAGATAAGTCTTCCGCTCCCGCCAAGTTTTGAAGCTATAGCTGAAGAATGCCCTGCACCTCCGGCTGTACCGTCAACATAGATACCGCCTTCATGCACATCGAGCCCTTCGATACACTGTGCAAGCATAACTGGTATATGAGTAAATTCCATAAACAATCTCCTTCCGGTCATTGCGGGCTGATCCGCAGCTTATCCGGATCAGAGTACAAGATCTGCCAGAACGTCTGTGATCTGCTCCAGAGAGATACTGTTGTTGAATTCCTCCCATGTAGCCCTGTTCCATATCTCGGCACGGTTCTCAGAACCGATGACAACGACATCGTCCGTGATCCCAGCGTGATCTCTCAACTGCTGGGTGATAAAAATTCTTCCCTGCTTGTCGGGTACTTGCTTGTCTGCACAGGAAAGAAGTTTACGTCTGATATCACTGCCGGCTTTACCGGGTACAGTAAAAAGCTTGCTGCGATAGATCTGAAATTCCTCAGGGGAATAAACAGCGATATAGTGATCGTCGTGTCCCATACAGAGATAGAACTCCGGGCCGAGGATCTCACGAAGCTTATTCGGGAAGCTCATTCTGCCCTTCTGGTCGATACTCGGATAATAAGTACCGCATAACGGATCTGCCATGAACTTCGCCTCGCTTTCACGATCCCGATGATGTCTTTACCACGAAATGGTAAAAATCACATCTGATCACCTTTTTTCACCCTATAAATATTATACAGCTTAACCGGTGATTTAGCAAGATGTAATTATGCACAATTGTCAACTTTGAAAAGTTTGATTTTTGAGCAATTGTGATCGTGGAGAACGCAGCAAAACTTTAGCTTTGAAACAAACGTTTCTGATTTAGTTAAATTATTTTCTCATTTTTCACCCTTTTTCACCTTTTCAGTTCCATTTCAGCTCATTTTCTATGCCAAAAACGGAAGAAAAGTCCCTGAACGCAAAACTGTCTTCTCAGCTTTAGTACAGGGACTTGGATAGATGATAGGTAAATTATTTTAATATGTATATGACACGTTGAATTTTGAAG
>CADBQF010000185.1 GCA_902796705.1 Ruminococcus flavefaciens | reverse complement strand
GTTCACTCCTTTGCTCCTGTGCATCACGCACTTTGATCTATAATCACGATTATATCACAAACAAAACGTTATGTCAAATAGCATATCAGACAAACTTATTTAACATAATTAGCTATCAGCTCACGTTTTTGTTTATGAAGAATAAACAGAAGTCCGGATTTTTCGCATAACACCGTTCAGCCGGCAAACTGTTCAGATCTTCAAAAGATAATTCATTTAATATTAATTGCATAGTTTTCACGTATCCGTCACATTTTCCTGTTGTCAAATACGATGTCCACTGTCTCTTTCATCATGTCAAAAGGACGTACCTTGGGCGATATCTTTACTGATACATACGATCTGCCCATTCCGTTGAATGTTATCCTGCCCTTATATGCCGCCGAGAGAGCAGCTATCTGCTCCGGTGCGAGATATTCCGTGTAGAAGTACATAGCACCGTTTTTCTGCGATATCTCCGTTATGCCGAGATGTGCCGCCTTGTTCCTGAGAAGCGAAACATCGACAAGTCCCACGACAGATGACGGCGGTTCGCCGTAGCGGTCGATGAGTTCGTCAAGAAGATCAGTCTTGTCGCTGTCGTCATTGACCGTCATTATCTTCCTGTAGACATCGATCCTCTGATTGAGGCTGGAGATATACTTCTCCGGGATATGGGCATCTATCTGGATATCGACGAGACATTCCGGTATCTTCTCCGGTTTCTCGCCCTTTTCCTCTGCAATGGCTTCCGAAAGCAGGCGGAGGTACATATCATAGCCGACAGCTTCCATATGGCCGTGCTGTCTTCCTCCGAGGATACTGCCTGCTCCACGTATCTCAAGGTCACGCAGAGCTATGCGGAAGCCGCTTCCGAACTGTGTGAATTCCCTCATCGCACTCAAACGCTTAGATGCGACTTCTGTAAGGACTTTGTCTTTTTTGTAGGTGAAGTATGCGTATCCTCTCCTGTTAGATCTTCCGACACGTCCTCTGAGCTGATAGAGCTGTGAGAGTCCGAATCTGTCGGAATCATCTATGATGAGAGTATTTACATTAGGCACATCGACACCTGTCTCTATAATAGTAGTACATACGAGTATATCAATCTCATGTTCAACGAGCTGTTCCCATATATCGGACATCTCGTCCTCGGTCATCTGACCGTGAGCATAGGCTATCCTTGCATCAGGAAGAAATTCCTGCAATTTCGCCGCACAAGCCTGGATAGTTTCTATCCTGTTGTGGATATAATATACCTGTCCGCCACGGCGAAGCTCACGCACGATAGCCTGTATGATCGTTCCTGCGTTGTATTCGATAACGTAGGTCTGCACCGGATATCTGTCCTGCGGAGGTTCTTCGAGAACGGACATATCCCTTATGCCGCTCATAGCCATGTTGAGCGTTCTCGGAATAGGCGTAGCCGAGAGCATAAGCACATCGACTCCGGTGAAGCTCTCTTTGAATTTTTCCTTGTGAGCGACTCCGAAACGCTGTTCCTCGTCGATTATCGCAAGGCCGAGATCCTTGAAGACGACGCTCTTCTGTATTATCTTGTGAGTACCGATGAGGAGATCGATCCTGCCCTGTTTGAGCTTTTTGATTATCTCCGCCTGTTGCTTCGGACTGCGGTATCTTGAAAGAAGTTCCACATTGACCGGGAAATGCTCGAATCTCCGCACAGCCGTCTGATAATGCTGATACGCAAGAACGGTCGTCGGTGCGAGCAATGCACACTGTTTTCCTGAGAGTATGCACTTCATTGCCGCACGGAAAGCAACTTCCGTCTTTCCGAAGCCGACATCTCCGCAGAGGAGACGCTCCATAGGTCTTCCCCTCTCCATGTCGGATTTTATCTCACTGATAGACTGCAACTGATCGTCAGTCTCCACATACGGGAAACGCTCCTCGAACTCACGCTGTATCTCGTCGTCGGGATAGAAAGCGAATCCGACGCTCTTTTCACGTTTAGCGTAGAGTGCGATAAGTTCATGAGCCATATCTTTTACGGCTCTCTTAACATTGTTCCTCGTTTTCTGCCATTCATTAGAGGAAAGTTTATTCAGTTTAACGCCGCTGTCATCTCTCGGGCCGATGTACTTCGATACCATATCGAGCTGAGTGACGGGTATATAGAGTTTATCAGTTCCGGCGTACTGTATCGTTATGTAATCCTTTGTAACTCCGTCGAATTCGAGCTTGCGTATGCCGACGAACCTTCCGATACCGTGGCCGGAGTGAACAACAAGATCGCCTTCTGAGATATCAGCAAGACTGCGTATCTCCTCGGCCTTGTTTTTCTTTTTGCGTCGTTTTTTCGCTGAAGTATCGAGCGATCTGCCCTGCGTTATAAGAACAGTCTTGTTCTCCGGGAATTCAAATCCTCCGCTGAACGAACCGGACATGAGGACGACTCTTCCACGCTCCGGGACTTCTCCGTTAGATATGAGTCCGCACGAAATGCCCTCATCACGGAGATCGTCGCATATTATCGGGAGAGTTTTCTCACTTCCGGCACAGAGTATCATTCTGTAGCCACGTCTGCGGTAATCGGTGAGATCCTCAACGAGCTGCTGCATCTCGCCGCTCCACTGAGCCGTCTGCATCGCCTCGAAGCTCACGAGCCTGCGGAAGTTTATCCTCTCTCCGCCCTGCATGAAGCTGCTGAGGTAGAAGCAGATGTGCTTATCTGCGATATTCTGTATCACAGGCAGTTCAAGGCAGTGATCGCCCAGTCCCTTGCAGAGCTGACCGTCTTCCATGAGTATCTTCACATCTTCAAGATAGTGCTTCGTGATGCCGGAAGAAGTGTTCATCACATCGGAATAGTCGCTGAATATGACGACTCCGTCGATATAGTCGAACACTGTGGACGGCCGACCGTAGATAAGGCTGTAATATTTCTGTGCATGAACGAGAAGTTCGCCTGCCCTGAGCCTGCGGATATCAGCACCGAGTCTCTCACGGACAGCATCGGCGTGCTTTCCTCTCACGCCTTTGATGAGAGTTTCTATCTTGTCAGCAAGCTCATCGCTGTCGTATAGCATCTCGCTCGCCGGGGATATCTCAACCTTGTCGAGCGGATCGGTACGACGCTGTGTATCAGTCTCGAATTCATTTATAGTATCTATCTCATCGCCCCAGAGTTCGAGACGGACAGGCCTGTCAGCCTGCACAGGGTAGATATCCACGATAGAACCCCTGACCGAGAACTGAGAAGCACCCTCGACCTTTTCGCATCTCTGATAGCCGCATTTCGCTAAAGTCAGGCTGAGCTGCTTTATATCGACTTCCTGCCCCTGCGAAAGCTCTATCCCGGAAGCTATGAGCACTCCCACAGGTATTACAGGCTGCATCACGGCTTCGATGCTCGCACAGATGACGCTGCACTGACCTTTCACCGCCTTTGTGAGAGCGGATATTCTCATATATTCGTATTCATGGTTTGCACTGTCAACAGGCGTGAAGACGAGTTCCTTCGACGGGAAAAGCACAGCCTCCTCGCCGCCTGACATCATGTTTATATCATCGCAGAGTTTCTTGGCCTCTGCCTCCGAACCGCATATGACAAGGTTCACCTTTCCGCCGCTTAGCGAATGCACGAGACAGGCACGGTGTATATGCGAAAGGCCCGTCACTGAGACAGGCGATATCTTTTTTTCAATTGCTTCACGGATACTCTTGTATCCTGCCAGTTCGCTGAAAAGCTGCTGGAATATGCTCATTTTATCAGCTCCGAAAAATAATGCCGGTCACTGCCGGATCAGGAATTGTACTTGTTCATAGCTTCGTCTGTCTTGTCCTGCACCATGAGTTTTATGCACTCGCAGGCATTTTTTGAAGACTCCTCCATTTTTTCGGAATCTTCCTTTCCGAACTTGCCAAGCACCCATTTTGCAAGGTCATAATCGGGGTGAGGCTTCTTGCCTACTCCAATTTTTATCCTCTGGAAGTCCTCTCTGCCGGTGAGGTCAACGATGCTCCTCAGACCGTTATGGCCGCCGTGACTGCCTTTCCTGCGGATACGCAGCTTTCCTGCATCGAGGGATATATCGTCGCACACGACTATCAGCTTAGAGGCATCTATCTTGTAGAACTCAAGAGCCTGAACGACTGATTCGCCGCTGTTGTTCATATAGGTAGTAGGTTTCAGAAGAAGACAGCGGACGCCCTCAATGGTGACTTCTGCCGTCTTGCCCTTGAATCTGAGGCGGTCGATCTTTGTGCCGAGCTGTTCTGCAAGCATATCAAGAACGCAGAAACCGGCATTATGTCTCGTACCCTCATATTCAAGTCCGGGATTTCCCAGACCGGTTATCACATATTCTATTTTACCATTTGGCTTTGTCGTATCAGAGGAGATACGGTCGAACAGATCAAAAATACTCATTTGTTTCCTCCTTTATATGTAAGGAAGGCAGAGAAGAACTCACTGCCGTCCATTATCTCTATCCCGTGTTTTTCTGCAAAATCAACGCACGCCGATATCTTTCCCCTGTCAGAGAGGACATCGGGAGAATGTGCATCACAGCCGATAACGGCTTTCAGACCTGTTTCTGCGGCTATATCGAAAAATCTGCCGGAGGGGTAATGTCTTCCTCCGCAAAGGCCGAGCAGGTTTATCTCTGCCGGAAGTCCCTTTTCCTTAAAATATCTGCAAAGTCTCCTGTACTGCCTGTCGAGGACTTCCTCGCTCCCGGTGAAGTTGAAAAGGTCAGGGTGAGCGGTGTAGAAGTATCTGCCGGAGTCCATTCCCTCTATTATAAGATCGACATATCTTTCAAGCTCTGCGGCACTTCCCGACGGATATCCCGTATACGGCGAATACGGCTCTCTCTGTGTGAAATGTTCACCGAGTATCATATAATCGAGCGGATAATCCGCAAGCAGTTTATCCTGAGCCTCCATAAGCTCCGGGATATATTCGCTCTCAAAACCTATATATATGTCGATATCGGAAGAATACTCCCTTTTCAGCGACGTGAGCGAATAAAAATAACCGTCCAGCTCTGCCGGTGACATTCTCGTACCCGAAACATAGCCGTCATCGAACACCCATGGGCAGTGGTCGGAGAATCCGAGGACTTTTATTCCGCCTGCGACAGCTTCCTCGATATATTCCCTGTCCGTACCACAGGCATGGCCGCACCTGTAAGTATGCGTATGAAAATTAGCGAACATCTTTCTCTCACCTCTAATGACAGATTATACCATATTTAAAGAAAAATTTCAATAGTGTAACAACTGTTATCAGTTTTTGCTGTAAAATCAGCACAGTTTCGATATCAATTGTATCTTTTTACCAATAATGATTTCTAATTTGTTACAGTACGGATAATTTTTGAATAATTGCTTGAAAATAACGATATCCTGTGATATAATGCTATTTGTAAAAGCTACACACCCTTTATTTTAAGGAGAAAAAATATGAAAAAACTCATAGCACTCCTGGCTGTATGTTCTGTTTTCACTTTCTCTCTCGCTTCATGCGGTCACGATGAGGAAGACAAGGCAACAGATGCGGCTGAGAGTTCTGCTTCCGCAGAAGAAAGTTCCGAAGAAGAGACCGAAGCAGAAGCTTCCGAAGAGGAAACTACTGCTGAAACTACCGAAGAGACCGAAGAGGAAACTACCGGGGAGGAGACTTCTTCCGATGATGAAGAAAGCATATCCGAAGGCGGCAGCGGCAGAGTCGAGATCACTCCGGACGGCCACTCGAACGAACT
>CADBQF010000184.1 GCA_902796705.1 Ruminococcus flavefaciens | reverse complement strand
GGCATCTGACGTTATCAAGAAGCTCATGGGGCTCGGAGTCATGGCAGGCATCAATCAGGAGATAGACTTTGACACAGCTTCACTCGTTGCAGAGGAGCTCGGAGCAAAGGTAGAAAAGGAAGTCATCGTCACCATTGAAGAGCGTCTTATCGACGATACAGACGATGACGATACAAACCTCGAACCCCGCTGCCCTGTTGTCGTTGTTATGGGACACGTTGACCACGGTAAGACTTCCATACTCGACCGCATCAGAAATGCACACGTTGCAGCAGGCGAAGCAGGCGGTATCACACAGCACATCGGTGCTTATCAGGTAAATATCAACGGTCAGGACATCACTTTCCTCGATACTCCCGGACATGAAGCTTTCACATCGATGAGAGCAAGAGGTGCAAACATAACTGATATAGCTATCCTCGTAGTAGCCGCTGATGACGGTATCATGCCGCAGACAGTCGAGTCTATCAACCACGCAAAGGCTGCCGGCGTATCTATCATAGTTGCTATAAACAAAATGGATAAAGAGGGTGCGAACACCGACCGTATCAAGGAAGAACTCACAAAGTACGACCTCGTATGCGAAGACTGGGGCGGCGATGTTATATGCGTTCCCGTATCTGCAAAGACAGGCGAAGGCATCGATGACCTCCTCGAAAACGTACTCCTCGTTGCTGAGGTCAAGGAACTCAAGGCAAATCCCGACCGTCTTGCAAAGGGTACAGTCATCGAAGCACGTCTTGACAAGGGCAGAGGCCCGATCGCAACTCTCCTTGTTCAGAACGGTACTCTCCACCAGGGAGATGTCATCATCGCAGGTACAGCAGTCGGCCGTGTACGTGTAATGACGAACGACAAGGGCAGAACTGTAAAGGCAGCCGGCCCGTCCGTTCCTGTAGAGATCACAGGTCTTGCAGAAGTTCCGAGTGCAGGCGATATCTTCAATGCAGTAGAAGACGAGAGACTCGCCCGTGAACTCGTTGAGCAGAGAAAGCACGAGCAGAAGCAGGAACAGTTCAACGCTTACAAGAAGGTAACTCTCGACAACCTCTTCAGCCAGATCGCTGAGGGCGAGATAAAGGAACTTCCTATCGTTGTAAAGGCAGACGTTCAGGGTTCAGTGGAAGCTGTAAAGCAGTCACTCGAAAAGCTCTCAAACAACGAAGTTCGTGTAAGAGTTATCCACGGTGCAGTTGGTGCAGTCAAGGAGAGCGACGTAATGCTCGCAAGTGCATCTAACGCTATCATCGTAGGATTCAACGTAAGACCTGATCCCGTTGCTGCCGAGAATGCAGCCCGTGACGGCGTTGATATCCGCCTTTACCGCATCATCTATGACGCTATCGAGGAGATATCCACAGCTATGAAGGGTATGCTCGCTCCCAAGTTCAGAGAAGTTGAACAGGGACGTGTTGAGGTACGTCAGGTATACAAGATATCCAACGTTGGCATGGTAGCAGGAAGCTACGTTCTCAACGGAAAAGTAACAAGAGGCTGCCAGGTTCGTGTTGTCCGTGACGGAATCATCATCGCAGACGACAAGATCGCAGGCCTGAAGCGTTTCAAGGACGACGCTAAGGAAGTGGCAGAGGGTTACGAGTGCGGTATCAGCCTCGAAAAATTCGCTGACGTAAAGGAAGGCGATATCTTCGAGACTTATATCGTTGAAGAATACCGTGAGGACTGATAAACTCATAATGACCAATGACTGAGCAGACAGCTTCTATGTCTGTCTGCGGTGATTGGAACGCATTAAAAATTCCGCATCAAAAAAGGAGGTCAGATAATGGATAACAGCAGAATGAGCAATGCCGATATGCTCCAGTATTGCGATGAAGCTCTCGCATGGGAGGATTTCGGACCGATAGATATTTACTTTTTCCAGTCCGTAAAGAAGATACTTCTCGGACAGTGCAGTGCGGCTGAAGAACCGGAGGTCGAGACAGACCTCATGGGCATCGAAAGGCCCGTCAGCGACACCGAACTCGAACCGGAATACTGCTACTTTGCGGATATATACTACGGAGAAGAGGGCGACGATGATGTCCCCGACTACAGCAGCGACAACGAACAATATGCGTTCAGCAATTCCCTTTTCGCAGGCGGTTTCTTCGTGTCAGACGAAGCAGCCTCCGAGGCAGAAACGCTCCCGTCAGATGACGCATCTGCCGGACTTCCCGGCGGCAAAGATGCTCCCGCTGACAATGAAGATATGCCTGCTGAAGACCATACGGTAACTTCTGAGGGAAGCTTTACCGTCAATATCTGAACGCTGCCATGAAGAAAGGAATAAAATGCCGAATTTTAAAAACAGCCGCATGGCTGAAGATATCAAAAGAGAAATGACAGCTATCCTGCGTGAACTCAAGGATCCGAGGATAGACAAGATGCTCACCGTCGTGAGAGCCGACCTCTCAGGCGATATGTCCTCATGCAAGATATACGTATCGAGCTTTGAGGGAATGGAAAAGACAAAGAGCTCAGTGCAGGGACTTAAAAGTGCTGCCGGTTTCATAAGGAGAGAACTCTTCCACAGACTCAAAATGAGAAAATCTCCGGAACTCACATTCATTGCTGATAATTCTATCGAACGCAGTGCTGAGATAAGCCGCAAGCTCAATGACCTTGCCATAGACTCAGGCGAAGAGGAGTGAAGGAATGTATATAGGTTTCAGTGAAGCGGAAACTTTCCTCCGCAATTGCAGAGATGCCGTCATAATCACACACCGCAATCCCGACGGTGACTGCATAGGTGCAGGTTTCGGACTGAAAGACATACTCACCGAGCTTGGCATAAGGAGCAGAGTGGTATGCCATGACAGCTTTCCGGCAAGATACGACTTCATAACGAGCGTTGGTGCAGGCGAAGACTTTGAGCCTCAGACGATCATCGCTGTCGATATCGCTGATACAAAGCTCATGGGAGAAGATATCGAAGCTCTTTACGGAAGCAAAGTGCAGCTCTGCATCGATCATCACATCTCAAACAAGAACTATGCCGAAAAGACGCTCCTCAGAGGCGATGCTGCGGCAGCCTGCGAGATCATATACGACCTTGCACTTCATATGGGAGTCAAAGTCTCACGTCACTGTGCTATGTCGCTCTATACCGGCATAGCTACCGATTCGGGCTGCTTCAAATATAGCTGCACGACTCCGAGATCACATGAGATAGCTGCAAAGATGATGCGTGAATACGATATCGACTTCGCACTCATCAACAGGAATATGTTCGATGTGAAGTCTCCGGGCAGAATGAGGCTCGAAGCTTCTCTCGGAAGCCTGCTCGAATCCTACTATGACGGAAAACTCCATATCATAACAGTAACAAAGGAAACAGCCGCTTCTCTCGGCGTAGCTATGGAGGAACTTGAAGGCTTCGCTCCGATGACGATACAGCTCGAAGGCTCTGAGGTGGGCATACTTATCCGCCAGAGGGACAACGACTACAAATGCTCGTTCCGTTCGGCAAACAATGTGAACGTATCGGAGATATGCCAGAACCTCGGCGGCGGCGGCCACGTAAAGGCTGCCGGCTGCAATCTCACGGGAGATATAGACGAGATAAAGAAGCTGCTCGTTGATACGGTTGGAGGATATCTTGAATGAATGGTATCCTATGCGTAAACAAACCGGAGGACTTCACCTCTTTTGACGTTATCGCCAAACTCAGGGGGATACTCCGCATGAAGAAGCTCGGACACAGCGGAACGCTCGATCCTATGGCTACAGGGGTGCTTCCGGTATTCGCCGGAAATGCCACAAAAGCCTGCGATATAATGCCGGACGACACAAAGAGCTACAGAGCCGGCTTCCGCCTCGGTCAGACTTCCGATACACAGGACATCACAGGAAATATACTCACAAGCTCCGATAAGGCGGTATCGCATGAAGATATCGCCGGAGTTATCCCCTCTTTCACGGGGAAGATAATGCAGCTCCCTCCGATGTATTCGGCCGTTCAGGTGAACGGTCAGAGACTCTATGACCTCGCAAGGAAAGGCATAGAGGTAGAAAGGACTCCCCGTCCGGCAGAGATATATTCTCTCACTATTGTCAGCTATGACAGCGTGAGACGTGAGGGAGTCCTCGATATAAGCTGCGGAAAAGGCACTTATGTGCGTACTATTATAAACGATATCGGTGAAAAGCTCGGCTGCGGAGGTATCATGACTTCTCTCGTCAGAACATCTGCCTGCGGATTCTCGCTGAAAGAGTGCTACACTCTCGATGAGATACAGAAAGCAGCAGACGAGGGCCGTGCAGAAGAACTCTTCGTCCCGGTGGACAGAGTATTCTCCGGCATGAAAGCTCTCAGGCTAAATGAGGCACAGACAAGAATGTACCGCTGCGGAGTAAAGCTCGATCTCGCAAGACTCAATAACATAAGTCCGGATATAAAAGAATACACCGTCTATGCGAATGACGGTGCGTTCATCGGCACAGCATCGGCTGACCACGAAGCCGGACTTCTCAGGATAGGAAAAAATCTGGGGTGAATCATATGACGAAATCCGCTGCGGCAGGTAAAAAATCTGCCGTCGCACTCGGACTCTTTGACGGTGTACATCTCGGACACAGAGCTGTTATATCAAAAGCTGCCGGAATGACTGAAAAAGGCTTCATCCCGGCTG
>CADBQF010000183.1 GCA_902796705.1 Ruminococcus flavefaciens | reverse complement strand
TTTTTTGGTTTTTATGACACTTGACAATTTCTGAAACACGTCGTATAATAAAAATGTATAAACTGTCGATATATCATGACACAGATTGGAGTAATTATGGAATACCTTGAAAACAGAGAGCTTTCGTGGCTCAGGTTCAATAAAAGAGTTCTGGAAGAGGCTTCCGACAAGGGCAATCCCCTGCTTGAGAGGCTCTCTTTCTCAGCTATATATCAGAGCAATCTCGACGAATTCTTCATGGTGAGAGTAGGCTCTATCACTGACGAAGCAAAGGAGAACAAGTACAAAAAAGACAGCCGCTCCGAAATGACTCCCTCTCAGCAGCTCGATGCTGTTTTTACTGCTGTACGCCGTATGCAGCCGGACGTTGAGAAAGCATATCTCGATACGATGTCAGAACTCTCACGCTATGGCTTTGAACACGTCAGCTTTGAGAAAGCATCGCCCGAAGAACAGCGTTTCCTTGAACTTTATTTCCGCCGTGAGATAAAGCCTTTCATCTCAGGCATAGTTATAAATGACGCTCTGCCGTTCCCATTCCTCAAAAATAAGGAGCTTTATGTCGCCGTACAGCTCGGCTCGAAGAAAAATGTCTCTATCGGCATAGTTCCCATAAGCAACGAACAGAGCGAACGCATCATTCCGCTAAGCGACGACGGAAAGAGATTCATTCTCGAAGAGGAAGTCGTTCTTAAATTCGCCCACCTCATGTTCAAAGGCAGCAAAGTCCTCGACAGGACTATCATCAGAGTCACAAGAAATGCCGATATAATGGTATCCGGCAAGGGTTCGGACTTCCGTGAGCGTATGGAAAAACTCGTCGATAAGCGTACAAAGCTCGCTCCTGTCCGCCTTGAGATAACGAACGAGTTCAGCCGTGATGCCCTTGATTATATATGTAAAAAGCTTAAACTCAAAAACGCAAGAGTTTTTACTTCAAGGATACCTCTCGACCTCTCGTATCTCTATCAGCTACAGGAACTCGATACAGCGGAGGAACTCCATTTCACTCCACGCTCACCGAGAAAGCCTGCTGCCCTTACCGATAACCGCTCTGTATTCGCTCAGGTCAAGGCAAAGGATATGCTCCTGAGCTATCCGTTTGAATCGATGAATCTATCGTTCATCAGGCTCTTGCAGGAATCAGCATCTGATCCCAAGGTGACTTCGATAAAGATAACTCTCTACCGCCTCGCACGCAACAGCAAGGTCATAGACGCTCTCTGCACAGCCGCCGAAAACGGCAAGGAAGTCCTCGTCATGATAGAACTCCGTGCAAGATTCGACGAAGCAAATAATATCGAGTGGTCAAAAGTCCTCCAGAAAGCCGGCGTAAAGGTCATCTACGGCCCGAAGGAATACAAGGCTCACTCAAAGCTCCTGCTCATCACAAGAAAAGGTCAGAACGGAACTTTCGACTATCTCACCCAGATAGGCACGGGTAATTACAACGAGAAGACCTCCGCAATATATACCGACCTCATGCTCCTGACTGCCGACAGGGAGATAGCTCAGGACGCTGAAAATATCTTCGATTCGCTCCTCAACGGCTATTTCGTCGAGAAGACGAACAAGCTCCTTGTCGCTCCGCTCTGTCTGCGTCCGCAGATACTCGATATGCTCGACGAGCAGATAACTATTGCCAGAAGCGGCGGTGAGGGATATTTCGCTGCAAAGATAAATTCCCTCTCCGACAATACCGTCATCGAAAAGCTCGTTGAAGCTTCTCAGGCAGGCGTTAAGATAGAACTCGTCGTCAGGGGAATATGCTGTCTCATTCCGGGTGTCGCCGGATATACCGAGAATATCACCGTCCGCAGCATCGTCGGAAGATTCCTCGAACACAGCCGTATCTTCATCTTCGGCAAGGAGGGAAGCGACCAGAAAATATATATCGGCTCTGCCGACCTCATGCCCAGAAATACGATACACCGTGTGGAAGTAGCCGCTCCCGTAAATGACGAAAGACTTCGCAGACGTATACGTGATATGTTCGCTGTACTTATGAAAGACAATGTGAAGGCAAGACTCATGCAGAGCGACGGCTCGTATGTCCACGCTTCCGCCTCGGAGGGCGATATCCTTCTCAATTCACAGGAGTATCTCTACGACGAAGCTTACAGGAGGCTCGAAGAAAAAGCTGCCCGTCAGGAACAGCTCCGAAAAAACCGTGAGTCCGCCGCTAAGAAAAAGTCTTCGTCAAAACGTAAAAAGTCCGCAAAATAAAGGAAATTGATCTAAAGGTCTTGAAAAATATTAAATAGTATGTTATAATATCAATAATGCGGAAATTTTATAGTCAATTGCGGTATTGCCTTTGACTTATGCGTATTTTCAGCAGATCAAACATAAAAATCATACTTCTGATATGGGGTTATTATATAATGATTGGATATTATAACTATACTGTTATTCTTACATATATGAGCCTTGTCTCATCTGTGCTGGGAATATTCTTCTCTATGGGGATAGGCGGACTCGGTGTGCATCCGGAATATGCTATAATCTGCCTTATGGTGTCGGGCTTGTGCGATATGTTCGACGGAAAAGTCGCACGCACCAAAAAGAACCGTACCGAAAGCGAAAAACAATTCGGCATACAGATAGATTCGCTCTGTGATGCGATATGCTTCGGCGTGCTGCCTGCCGTGATAGGCTATTCGATAGGCATGAAGACATGGCTCGATATGCCGATACTCGTGATGTTCCCGCTTTGTGCGGTCATCAGGCTCGCTTATTTCAATGTGGCAGAGGAAGAACGCCAGAAGCAGACGAGCGATGTCAGGAAAGTCTACGAAGGTCTTCCTGTAACGAGCGTCGCACTCATTCTTCCGCTGATATACAGCTTCCATAAGGATATCGGAAAAGAATGGTTCCCCGATGTTTACGGAGCTGCACTGTTCATCATAGCTCTCGCATTCATAACAAGATTCAAGGTAAAGAAGCCGAGCATGAAGACAATGATGACCTTCATAGGCATCGGTGTCCTCGAACTCGTATGGATGCTCTACAAGACCAAAACAAGATAATGATATAAAGCCATAGTATTTCTGATAAGATCAGATACTATGGCTTTTCTGTTTGCATATAAGGGAAAATAATATGAAATATAATAAGCAGTCGAACTGGTTCAGTCCGGACTGAGCGAAGGAAGACTTTGCCGCCTGTAAAGACTAACAACGGACAAAGCGGTCGAGCTGGCTTCAGCTCGAATAAAAAAGCTATGCCGGTAAGGCATAGCAAATTAAGATGAATAAATATAGAAGGGGAATTGGGGGATTACTTAATCCGATTATTATTATATCCGCCAAAACTTAAAATAACCTTAAAATAAAACGTACAAATTATTAAGGATATGTTATTTTTCTGAGTAAACCTTAACTGCCGTTTCAAGTGCTATCTCCATCATGTCACGGAATGATGTCTGACGCTCTTCTGCGGAGGTCGAAAGTCCTTTCAGCGGGCAGTCCGATACGGTGAGTATGCAGAGTGCGTTCTTGCCGGCTCTTGCGGCGTTCATGTAGAGTGCCGCTGCTTCCATTTCTATGGCGAGAACGCCCATTTTCTGCCATTGGGCAAGGCTGTCGGCATCATCATAGAATGTGTCGCTGGAGAAGATGTTTCCGACGTGGAAAGTACTTCCCTTTTCCTCTGCCGATCTTACCGCCGGTGCGAGAAGTTCCCACGATGCTGTCGGTGCATACGTTCCCGGAAGCCTGTACTGCGAAGCATATGCGGAATTTGTGCTTGCACTCATACCGATGACGATATCACGCAGTTCCACGTTGTCGGCTATAGAACCGGCTGTGCCTATCCTGATGATATTTTCGGCTCCGTATACGTTATAAAGCTCCCATGAGTAGATGCCGATAGACGGCATACCCATTCCGCTGCCCTGAACGGAAACGGGGACTCCCTTGTAAGTGCCGGTATATCCGAGCATTCCCCTGACTTCGTTGTAGCATACGGGGGAATCAAGATAATTCTCAGCGATGAAT
>CADBQF010000182.1 GCA_902796705.1 Ruminococcus flavefaciens | reverse complement strand
TCGATATAGTGGAGGATACCCTTTGCTTCAGGGAATCCGAGCTGTATCATTCGCGCCCGCATACGGAAGTGGGGAATACTGAGCCTATACGCAATAGAAGCTCCAACACTTTCAAACAGCTCACCTCTGTGACGGTACGAGCCTGCTTTCCCGATTCTTTCCATGATCATGCGTTTTGTATCTGTTGCCGGCATCCAGAGACCATGTGCTGCTCTGTCAGCCTGATTCTCCATAAGAAATAAATGATCCTTATGCTTGGTGTCTTTATCAATAATGATGCGTTTTCTCCTGATCACTCTGTTATCGCTGCTGGTCAGCTTCTGCAGCCGGCATGCCTTGTAGTGCTTCTCAAAATGATAGCACTCATGAAATATCGGAAAGTCCTCGTATTCCTCTTCAACGCGGTTTTCGTTGATAACAATAGTATTTGCGGGGATCTCCATAGGCTCTCCGTGGTCATCCTTGTATATGATCTCGTGTCCGTCCTCGTCCTTTTCGATACGGTCAGCACCGACAAGGAGCGTACCGGCTTCAAAGAAAAGGATGCTGTTGAGCCCCTTATGCTCGTAGATCGGCAGTCTGATAACTTTCAGCCCCATTGCAGCAGCGAGTTCTCTCGCTTTTCTTTTGCTGGGATCGTTCAAAGCTTCACGCAGCCTGTATCTGAACCACATCATTTCTGCTTCCTGATCGATCTGATATCCCTTGTATATCTGGATCAGATGGTTGTCCAGCGGAACATAGCCTTCCTCGGCACGGTCGGTCCGCTTTACAAGCTCCTCAACTGTTAGATAAAACTGGTGGGTGAATCCGCAGTAACATACGAGCACGCCCTTCCATTCACGAGGACCTTCCTTTGACTTCAGTGTCAGTGTAACGGAAATGTCTGCGATGAACTCATGACGGTCAAGCTCCCAGTATCTGAAGTCTGTGAAATTACAGATTTGTTTGTTGATAATGCGGTTCAGAACAGGAAAGCCAACGATTCCTGACAGCCTGTCCTTGCGGAGCAGGTCGTTCAGGAACGAATACAGCGTCAGCCTCTTATCTGCGCCTTCTTTGCTCATAAGGTAATGTGTCATTGTCTCAAAGACCGGGATCTCGATAACTCTTTTTCCCTCAAGATTCTCGATTCCTTGCGGAAGTACCGCTGAATCACATCTTGGATCGGCCTGTAGTACATAGGCATTATCCATATCCGGTACAGTTATGAAGGAAAGGTCAGGTGTGCTGCGCTCCTTAAACGGAAGCGGGGCAGCGGCTTTTATCTTCTGAGTTGTCATTATACGCCCTCCTTGTTTTCGCAACTTACGTTATTCCTTACAAATACTCCGTTCTTTGTTCGTATCTATATCTTTTCGTGGCGAAGCGGGTCGATGGCGAAGCAGTACCCTGTACGAAACACCTCCGTCTGCCACACACCATAAGGCAGACTGAGGTATCATTTTTCCGTAGGCGGGATACCAGTATCAATATATTACATCACAATCACGAAAATGTCAATAGAGAAAACGCTTGACATTTTCGTGATAATGTGATATACTGTGTGAGAAAGATGGCATGGATACGGAACTTTTCATATACTGCTGCTGATCCGCCGACAGAAAACTTTGTAGGCTTGCACAAGTTTTTGCAAGAACGTTTGTTCATTTTGTATGTTGACAGATCTATCTATGCCTTGCAACCAAACTGACCGTGAAAGGAGTCTGTTATGGGAAACAAAAAGTCGGAAAAAACACAGACAACACCTACGACTGACGAATCTACCGCTGCATTTGATATGACTACAGAGGAAGCGGTTGCCAAAAAAGAGATCCATATTGTAGGACAGCGTGTAAAATACTTCCGTGAAAAGCGAGGCATGGAGCAGATGGCTCTTGCCGAGATGCTCGGCGTGAAGTCAAATGCTATCAGCAACTGGGAGCACGGAAGAACGCGGCCTGACCTCAACCAGATACCGAAGATATGCGCTGCACTAGGGATCGGATTCTACGATCTATTCGGCGTTGATGATCCGATGCGCACCTTTACAGCTAAGGAACGAGCAATTATAGAGGATTATCGATATCTGAACGAGCAGAACAAATCTGTCTTCAATGCAGTCCTTACTACGCTGACAGAAAGGCAGCGTGCCGAGGAATGCCCGCCAATCACCAAGCTCATCAAGTTTCAGAAGCAGCTTGCTGCCGGCTTCGATGTCTCTGCGGAATTTGACGATGAGGGAGAGGATATCTATCTCTACTCCTCCGAAGAAGTGGACAGTGCCGACTGTGTATTTACTGTTAGTGGTGACAGTATGGAGCCAGAGTATCATGACGGAGATCTTGTGTTGGTACGCCGTTATCCCGGCTGCGGAAAGCTGAGACCCGGTGATGTTGGAGCGTTTATGATCGGTAACGAGACATACATCAAGGAATATCAGAAGGACGGACTGCACTCCTATAACGAGGCATACAAGACCATGCATTTCAATTCGGATGACCATGTTATCCTGATCGGTAAGGTTATGGGGCTTATAGAGGAAGAGGATCTCGCAACGGATGAGCATATTGAGCTGTATCGTGTCCTGCATCCGGATGACGAGGAGGACTGATAACAGATGCCAAAACTTATATTCAGATACGGAGCAATGGGCAGCTCCAAGACTGCCAATGCACTGATGGTACGGTATAACTATGTCGAGAAAGGCAAGATGGTCGTTCTTCTGAAGCCAAAATGCGAGAACCGGGACGGCGAGAAAACCATACGCTCCCGCATCGGACTGGAGGATCCCTGCGAGTTCGCAGAGGATTTTCTGGAGCAGTACAGCGGTGAGCATTATGACTGCATTATAGTGGACGAGGTACAGTTTCTCGCTCCGGAGGTCATCGACCGGCTCAGCGATCTGGTGGATAACTACGGTATTACCGTCATCTGCTACGGTCTGCGCACGGATTTCAGAGGCGAACTGTTTCCGGGAGCCAAGCGTCTAATGGAGCTGGCTGACGATATAGAGCAGATCAAGACGATATGCTGGTGCGGCAAACGGGCACACTTCAATGCCAGGATACTGAACGGAGAGATGGTCACGGAGGGTGAACAGGTTCAGCTCGGTGGAAATGAGAGCTATACGGCGCTGTGCCGGAAGCATTATAAGGAACGACAAATAAAGCCACAGAAATAAAGGGGGGCGGTGGCATGAAACAACAGGTAATACGAATGGAGCGCAAATATGTCAAGGTCAATTCCGACTTTGACTCCACAGGCTATATGCAGCCACGAACGATCACATGGGAGGATGGACGCGTGTTCATAATCGAAGCCGTCAAAGATTTCCGTCCCGCAGGCGCCCATCATGACAGCCCGACCTGTGATTGCTATACTGTGGTTGTCAAGGGTGAGACAAAATACCTGTACTTCGAGAAATCTATAAAAAATCATGCCAGCAGATTCGGCAGATGGTATGTGGAGTGTCCGACAGTCGTATAATCATGCGTTAAGGGGGTGCGCTTTATGGCTCAGAAAACATATATCGCAATCGACCTCAAGAGCTTTTACGCTTCCGTGGAATGTGTTGACAGAGAGCTTGATGCGCTGACCACAAACCTTGTAGTTGCTGATGAAACGCGCACTGAGAAAACAATCTGTCTTGCTGTTACTCCCTCACTGAAAGCCCACGGGATTCCCGGACGAGCCCGACTGTTCGAGGTCATACAGGCGGTCAAGGAGATCAATCAGAAGCGGTTCAATGAGGCTTTTCGCCGGAAACTGC
>CADBQF010000181.1 GCA_902796705.1 Ruminococcus flavefaciens | reverse complement strand
TCCCGTCAGGGGAAATTTTACGCTGAAAGTTTTAGGAAAGGAGTTTGAGGAAGAACCCTTTTTCAAAAGGGTTTTCCTCAATAAAAGACGCAGACTTCTTTATAAGTTACCATGTTCTGTTTTCCTGGACTGTTTTGTCTATCACGTTGATATTTGCGAGGTAGGCGTCGTATATCTCGTTATGGAGGGCAAGTCCGCTGTGAGAAGTCTCCTTGAAGCGAGAGACATTCCCCTGTCTGTCGGTATAGATAAGGTAATAATCCGGTGTAAAAAGCTCATAGTCCTCATGAGTCCCGTCCTTATAGAGGATACGCAGCATATATCCGCCGCCTGTGAATTCTATCTCCTCATACGTATCGCTGAGGGTAAAACTGCTGACATATCCGAGCCAGCGGTCAGCCTGTTCTTTGGTGCAGTTGAGCCAGATATTATCCCTTTCAGCGAGCAGCCGAGAGCCGTACTGGACACCGGATATCTCCTCATTATCTGGATATGAATAATTTTCTGCCGGATCAAATATATCGATGCTCTCCGCCGGACGGTCGGGCGGATACGTGGAAGTCTGCACACTATTTTCATCAGCAGGAGGAGTTATTTCCTCATGCGGCGGTTCAGTCAAAGTCTGAGTCTGCTCCGGAGGCGGAGAGGTCACAGCTATGGCTTTATCTGCCGGAGCTGTCGTAGTTTCGGCAAGTTTTGCGGACGAAGAAACAGCCGTCGTATCAGTGCGGACGGATATCTCATGAGCCGGAGAAGTCTGCGTGCCGGTGCTTTTCTCTGCCATGCCTGACTTTTCGGTATATATCTCGGCAGCAAGCCCGTCGCCCCTGTTTTCGGATATCTCCTCCGGAGAGGGAACATCATGCAGGTGCATGAACAGCACCACAGCCGCAGCTCCGGCAGCAGCGGCAGCGATAGTCAGAGTCCTTTTCAGCCTGAACGATATTTTCGGCCGCCGTCCCGAAGGAGTCTTTGCAGCCTCGGAGATAAGTTTATCGTCCACTGAACCTATCCCTTTTATAAGATCATCTTTTTTCATTCTACAGTCCCTCTTTCTCAAGGTATTCTTTAAGCTTGCGGCGTAAGCGGAACAACATCTGCCGGACGCTCTCCTCGCTCATGGAATATTTTTCAGCTATAGTGCTTACCGAATCATAGTACCAGTATCTGCGAAGAAAGATGCTCCGTTTCTTTCTGCCCTGTTTTCTGAGAAAAGCACTTATGATACGTCCGAGTTCAGCCGCATCAAAGCTGGATTCCACATTATCCGGAGAGGGTATGGTATCATCAAGTTCGTCAAGAGAAAGTGCCACCTCCGGATTACGCTTCTGTGCCGTATTGTATTCACAGCGTTTGAGTGCGAAGTTCCTGATTATCCTGCAAAGGAACGCAGGAAGATACTTCGGTCTCTGTGACGGCATAGCCTTCCATGCGACAAGATACGTATCGCTGAGACATTCCTCCGAGTCGGAATGGTCGAGCAGGATATTGTCCGCTACGTGCATACAAAGTTTTTTATATTTGATATCAGTCTGTGCGATCGCTTCTTCAGAACGTTCCCAGTAAAGATCGATTATAGATGGATCGTCCATTGCTTTCCTCCTTTCTGAGGCCCTCACAGATATAGTACGGAAAAGGCTTGCGGACGTTATGGGTTTGTTGAAAATTTTGTACAGATGCACAATTTTTGTTTATCAGAATTGTATATATGCTACGATTATTTTATCACAGGCAGATTTTATATTCAAGTACCGCTTGACAAACTCCTCCCGTTGTGCTAAGATATATTTATCGGATATATATTTAAATCGATGACGAGGAAGGCTCTTTCCGTCAGTATCGCTTTCAGAGAGCTGCCGTTTGGTGCGAGGCAGCAGCGTTCAGGTCTGAGCATACCCCCTCCGAGTGCGTCCAATAATCGCCGGCTGCTCCCGTTACAGAGCCAATGAGATACGGAGAGAACTTCCTCCGTGTGAATCAGGGTGGAATCACGGTAATTTGTCGTCCCTTGTGCCTCTGTCGAGGTATGAGGGGCTTTTTGTTTTCAAGGAGATGATATCATGGCATACACTGTAAGTATTTTCAGGGAAGATGCCCCGATCACCGCAGACGAACTCCTCGCTGTGGACGGTGCGGAAAAATTCACTTTCCCCGGCATCACCAACCCGAAGACCGGCATGACTCTCAGTATGGGAAATAATGATATGTTCTCCTATAACGGTGCGGTCTTCACGCTCCGCAAAGGCAGACTCGAAGCAGAATGCCGCCATGAAGATACCCCCGATATCCTCCGTCCCCTTGCAGAAGCACTCGGTACTGTCATACAGGGCGAAGAGGGCGAATATTACTGATACACCGCATATTATCTCTGACAGGCAGGAGGTGGATAAATGAGCAATATCGTTTACAACGAAAAGGAAGAAGCATTTGAACTTCCCTACAAGCTGTGGGACAGTCCTGCGACCGTCCGCTTCTATGTCGAGTCTGAATCGGATATCATGGACAATATCCCGAAGATAGCAAAAAAACTCGCAAAGCTCGACGGCAGCCGCAAAACTATCGCCTCCATGCTTATAGATGAGGGATACTACGAGGGCGGCGACCACGAAGCTCTCGCAAAGATACTCACACTCGAAAACGTCTATATCGACCTCGATGACGATGATATGATCGTCTGCTTCGATACAGGCACATCAGACGGATATATGAAAGCCTTCGCCCACGCCGAACTGTTCGGTGACCTGTTCGAGATAACCGGCTGGGTGGAATAATGGATCATCAGTCAACAATAATCAATATAAATAAAACAAAGGAGAGATCACCATGATCAATTTATCACTTCCGGACGGCAGCGTCCGTCAGATCGAGGCTGCACAGTCAGCCGCTGAGATCATCAAAGGCATAGGAATGGGACTTTACAAGGCTGCCTGCTGCGTAAAGATCAACGGCGAGGTAAAAGACCTCCGCACAGTTATCGACAGTGATTGTCAGTTTGAGGTATGCACATTCGATTCGATCGACGGAAAGAAGACATTCTGGCACACAGCTTCACATATCCTTGCACAGGCAGTAAAGAGACTCTACCCTGCTGCAAAGCTTGCTATCGGCCCGGCTATCGACAATGGATTCTACTATGACTTCGACCTCGATAAGCCTTTCACTCCCGAAGAGCTTGAAAAGATCGAGGCTGAGATGAAGAAGATCGTCAAAGAGGGACTCGCTCTTGAGCAGTTCGAGCTTTCACCCGAAGAAGCCGTTGCAAAGCTCAAGGAAATGGACGAACCCTACAAGGTTGAACTCTGTGAAGAACACGCCGATAAGGGCGAGCCTATCTCATTCTACAAGCAGGGCGAATTCGTTGACCTCTGTGCAGGCCCGCACCTCATGACAACTGCTCCCGTCAAGGCTTTCAAGCTCCTTTCATGTACAGGTGCTTACTGGAGAGGCAGCGAAAAGAACAAGATGCTCACCCGTGTATACGCCGTAGCTTATCCCAAGGCTGCCGATCTCGAAGCTGATATCAAGCAGCGTGAAGAAGCAAAGCTCCGTGACCACAACAAGCTCGGCCGTGAACTTGAATATTTCACAACTGTTGACGTTATCGGACAGGGACTTCCTGTTATACTTCCAAAGGGTGCAAGAGTTATCCAGACTCTCCAGCGTTGGGTTGAGGACGTTGAACAGAAACACGGCTACCTCCTCACAAAGACTCCTTACTTCGCAAAGAGAGAATTTTTCAAGATATCAGGTCACTGGGATCACTACCTTGACGGTATGTTCGTTATGGGTGATCCATACGACGAAGAAAAGGAATGCTTCGCACTCCGTCC
>CADBQF010000180.1 GCA_902796705.1 Ruminococcus flavefaciens | reverse complement strand
CGGGAGATATACGACTGTGATATGCCTATCTGCTCGGCTACCTCTTTCTGAGTCTTTTCCTTGCCGTCGATAAGTCCGAAACGCATCTCCATTATCTCCCTTTCTCTCGGACAGAGCTGTGATACGGCACTCCGGAGCGTTTCACGTTCTGCCTGTGTCTCGATCCCCTTGTTGACGACATCGTCATCTGTTCCGAGAACATCGGAGAGGAGAAGCTCGTTTCCGTCATAGTCGATATTGAGCGGCTCGTCTATCGAGAGATCGTTGCGGTACTGCGATGATTTCCGCAGGAACATCAGTATCTCGTTCTCGATGCAGCGTGAGGCATACGTTGCAAGCTTTATCTTCTTTGTCGGACAGAACGTCTTCACTGCCTTGATAAGCCCTATAGTGCCTATTGATACGAGATCTTCCATACCTATGCCTGTGGACTCGAATTTCTTCGCTATATAGACAACGAGTCTGAGATTGTGGACGATGAGTCTGTCCCTTGCGGACTGTTCGTTCCTGACAAGCCCCTCGAAGACTTCCTCCTCTTCATCTTTTGTGAGCGGCGGCGGGAGCGTATCCGGGCCGTTTATGTAGAAGATGTCGCACGTAAGGAATTCCCTGAGCCTTGTCATAAAGAAGTCTAAAATTTTCATGATATATCTCCGTGATACTGCTGTTGCAGTATTTGCCTTTTTCCGGCAAGGCAGCCGTATTATCCTTTCAGCAGAGAGGGATCAAAAACAGCGGAATCAACATTTCCGAGGCCTATGACGGCATCGACCTGCTTGCGTTCTCCGCTGAGCTTATCCGCTATCACGACCTCATCGGGCGTGAAGACCTGCATTATGCCGTTTCCCGATACAGTAGAACACGGTATCAGCCGGAAGCCCTTCCGCAGTCCGGTCTCCGTTCCGCTTCCGCCGAAGCTTTCGCTGCTGCAAACTATCACCGGCAGACCGGTAAAATGATCGATAAGTGAATTGCCCGTATCAGCAAGTCCCTCAAATGATACGACCTTATCCCTGTACCTCACAAAAACACTGTAGCACCCCTCGCCTGCCGGAGTTCTTCCTGTAAAGATACTGAATATACATACGCCGAAGTACAGTCCGGCTGTCGTAAGTATCAGCACGAGCAGCGAAAGATCGATGTAGAAATATGTATTGTTGAAATGCACCGACTCCGGTCTGAGCCATGTATATACCGCATAGACCGTCCCGGCAAGTATGAAATTCGCTGCGAAAAATGCAGCAGTATCCATAATGAACCGCTTCCTGCTCTTTATACCGAAAGCAGCAGCCACGACCGTCACGGCGGCGATGAGCTTTACAGCTATATTCAGCAGGCTGTCCAGTTCCGGAAGAAGTATCATCAGCGAGAAAAGGCTGCCGTAAAACGATGCAGCGATACATCTCCCGGTTTTCAGCGGAGAATGTGTCAGCTTTGCCGTTATCCTCAGCAGAAAATAATTTACATATATATTAAGCACAATGAGAACATCAACATATATCGTTTCCATTTCATCACTCCCACAGCCTGTATACTAATTATAATGCAGACAGTGTGCGGATTATGTCATAAACTGCGGTCTGATAGACTCAGGCATAAAAAAAGGACGGTCAGCGACCGTCCAAAAAGATTTACTTTTTCAGTTTTATTATCTTATATACGAATACTTCGAGCGAAATAAGTCCGACGATCGCTGCACCGGCGATGAGGGCAACTGTCATTGTATTGCTGCTGCTCTTCTTGTCAGAGTCATCTGTATCTTCCTTGTCTGTGCTGCTCTTTGAGGTGCGGACAGACTTGCGGGTAGTCGGCTGCTCTTCCTCTTCATCATCATCGTCATCGGAACGTACTGCTCTGGTGGACTTTTCTTTCTTCTCTGTGACCTCTCCGAGAGCCGATGTATCGGGGATATCTATGCCGCCGTTCTCCTGAGCTGTGAATCCTGCGAGCCATGCAAGTGATGCGTTCCAGTTGATCGTACACTCATTGACAGACCATGCTTCTATATTGTCGAGATAACACTTCTGCGGTGGGATCTGACCTTTCTTCCAGCCTGAACCCTGCACCCACGGATCCTGCATACCGGAGTTAGGGCCTCCGGACATTACTCCGCTCGGTGCTTTCGGGAAAGTGCTGTCTATCTGATTCGCCCAGAACCTGTGATGCGGATATTCTACAGCGTGATCTCCGTAGCCTGTTACATACGAATAATCCATTGCATTCCTGCCGAGGATATAATCCATTCCTGCTATCGCTCCGTCGAGATATTCATCGCCGCCTGTGAAGAGATATGCGTATGCCATTACGATAGAATTATCAGTTACGAATGAATTTGATCCCCAGAGATATCCCTTGTCGCTGTCGTTATAGCTTATAGTGCTTGAAGTATACGGAAGTCCGTATCCCTGCTCCTGCTCCATATCGAGATAGCTGTCTGCGGCGGCGATTATATTATCGACTGCTTCATCATAGCAGCTTCCGGCTGCCTTTTCGTTGAGTGCGATGCTGAATGTACCGAGTGCAGCAGTATTTCCCCAGTCGAAGCTTCCTGCTGTATCAACGCTCTCTCCTCCTCCGAGCGTTGTGGGGAGCTGGAGGTAGAATTCCGAATCCTGCATATCCTCAAAATAGCTGTCATCGCCTGTAGTAAGGAAAAGTTCGCAGGCTGCCCAGTAGAATTCGTCCGAAACATCATTGTCGCCGTATGCACCGCCGCCTATTGATTCATCAAGGGGAGCGTACATATCAGGGTGCTGACGGGCAGCTTCATAGGCATTTTCGGCTGCTTCAAGACATTCTTCTGCGAAGTCGGGATCGTATTTCTCCCAGAGTCTTGCTGCCTGGGCTCCGCAGGCTGCGAGATTGAGAGTTGCTGCTGTCGTCGGAGGCTTTACTATTCGCTTCATATCATCGTCAGCCGGAGCTATTCCGAGAGCTGTCCACTTCTCATCGTGAGCCTTGTGGTAAGCCATGCCCTTGCAGTTTCCGTCAGACACGATCATTTTCAGCATCCATTCCATTTCCCAGCGTGTTTCATCGAGAAGGTCGGGAATGCCGTTATTGCTCTCCGGGAGATACATAGTTCCGTCGGCGTATGCGTCCTCGAAACCGTATCTCAGGGCTGTCTCATACTGATCCTGCATGAGCCAGAGGGAGAATCCGCCGTTCACGACGTATTTTCCGTGATCTCCGGCATCGTACCAGCCGCCGGTGACATCGATCGTGCCGCTGCTTCCGGAATATCCCCATGTCTGCTCTATCTCTGCCATATCGCTCGTATGGCCTGCTGCACGGGCAAGTGAATCCGCATCTCCGGAAGATATGTACTTGCTCTCGATAGCTATGCCGCTCCTGTTCTGATAGAAATAATTGAGCGAATCATACAGCATAGCGGAGTATTCCTCCGTGCCGCCTACTGAAAAGTCCCTGCTCGTTTCGCCGCCCTCTGTTTCGATGTGGTATGTGCCTTCCTTGTCAAGTTCCGTGAAGTCGATGATATGCACCTCGTCGCCGGAATCCTCGTCAAATCCGAAAGGTTCGCTCTTTCCGGAAAATACCGTCTTGCCGGAATCATCGACTACATCAAAATCAACAGCCTTTGAAGAAGATGAAATGAGCGTCGCTCTCTTTGCTCTCTTCGTGAAATATCCCACCTGATTCGTGAGAATATCGGCTCTCTGCCATTTTTCCGGAGCGTGATAGTCGTTCTCGTCGCCTGTTAGATCGATAAGAGACATATTATCGAACTTTATGACCGTTCCGGCAGGGAAACAGTCTCCCGGAGTGTACTGTCCGTCGCCTCCGAGGTGGAATGCCCATTCTGCTACGTCCATTGACTGATTTGCCGTGAAAGTCAGCTCTACCTTATTCGTCTGGTTCGCACCTATCTGTATCAGATCCCACGAACCGTTGAAATCCGGGCCGTTATCGGACATGGTATTATGCCATATCTCGACATCGCCGTCGAGATTGCCTATCTTGGTATAATACTTTCCGCTGTTGGAAGCCGTTATCTCATACGATACCTTATACTGATGACCTGAAACTATTTTCAGTCCTCTGTGCCTGAACTGACAGTCCCAGCGGTCTTCACCGCCTCTTGAAGCTCCGCCCGGATTGACTATCGTCACGCTGTAGACTCCCCCGCTTATGTCGAAATCCATTTCGCCCGGTGCGGATTCGACTATATGCCACGGAAGTCCGACTCCTTCGTCAAAATCTGTCTGACCGAGCTGCTGTCCGGCGTATGATATCATACATACCGATGACATACAAGCCGGAGAGACTGCGATTATGCAGGCTGCCAGTGCAGAAGCAGCCCTTCTGATTAAACTCCTTTTATGATACATATCGTATCTTCCTCCTGTTTTTCTTTCTGATTTTTACTTTAATACATATCAGACGCTATGTAAAGTGCAGCCGGCAAAAATTTACAATCTGTTTTCAATTACCGTTATATTTCACGATAATCCGCACTTTAAGGGCATTATTCTGTAATTATGACAAATGTCATATCGAATCTGTTACTCTGTTCACTTACTTTTTCAGGAAAAATGAGTTATAATCAGATCATACCAGAAAAAGGAGGAACGGTCATGGAAAATACGATCGTTAAGATAGAAAATCTCGTTAAACGCTACAAGGAGCTTATCGCTCTCGATCATCTCAGCCTCGACATAAAGCAGGGCGAGATATTCGGTCTGCTCGGCCCGAACGGTTCGGGAAAATCAACTACGATAAACTGTCTGCTCTCGCTCCTGACCTACGACAAGGGAAACATCGAGATATTCGGAAAGAAGATGACTCCCGACAGCTACGACATCAAGGGCAGGATAGGAATAATCATGCAGGACGTTGCTGTTTTCAACGAACTCAATGTATATGACAATATCGACTACTTCTGCGGACTGTATATCTCAGACAAGGCTAAGAGGAAACAGTATGTCCAGGAGGCTATCGAATTCGTCGGACTTGAAAATTTCGCTAAATTCTATCCCAAGAAGCTCTCCGGCGGTCTTCTCAGGAGACTCAACATCGCCTGCGGCATCGCCCATAAACCGGAACTTATCATTCTCGATGAACCTACCGTTGCTGTCGATCCTCAGAGCCGCAACAAGATCCTCGAAGGCATTCAGCAGCTCAACCGGAACGGTGCTACTATTATCTATACCACACACTATATGGAAGAAGTCGAGCAGATCTGTTCAAGAGTCGCTATCATCGACAAGGGAAAGTGCATCGCTGTAGGCACTAAGGAAGAACTTACAAAAATGATCGGCAATACCGAGACTATCACTATCAATATGAACGATATCCCCGACGATGTGATCTCGGCTGTACGTGAACTGAAACATATCATAGAAGCTGTTTTCGACGGAAGCAAGCTCACTGTAAAGTGCAGCGGAGGAAATCACAATCTTGTGAAGATACTCAATATCCTCTCCGAAAAGAATATCCCGTTCGGCAGAGTCTTCTCCGAGCTTCCGACACTGAACGACGTTTTCCTGGAGATAACAGGAAAAGCTCTCAGAGATGAGGAGGTGTGAATATGTTCTTTCACTTGTTCAGGTATGAACTGAAAAAAACGCTCCGTGAACGTGATGTCATCTTCTGGATGATGATATTCCCGATATT
>CADBQF010000179.1 GCA_902796705.1 Ruminococcus flavefaciens | reverse complement strand
GAAACGGAAACAATTATACGACTATAAAAACTACGAACCTGAAAGCACTGTTTGAAGAATCTTACCGTGCAAAGTATCCCGACGCAAGCAATGCGCAGGTTCAGACTTATCTTGACAAGTATTTCGGATATGACAAAAACGGTGTGCAGGAGAATATATTCAAGGATTATTCCAGCCACAAAATGAAGATCTTTTACATGGAGCGAGGTGCAGGTGCATCAAATCTGCACATGAAATTCAATCTTGCTGCTGTAAAGCCCGGTCAGGTGCGTCTGACCAAAGAAGTCTCAACGGACAGTGCGGGGCTTGATCTGGACTATGAGCTTGTTGAATATCCGTTCCAGATATGGTATAAGCTGCCATCCAGCAACAGCTACACGACTCTGAAGCCTGAAAGCTCTGACTCCGATCAGGTCGGAGTCTACTATGAAAATTCGCAGGAACCAGTCAGCTATAAGCCGGGCTACACACCGCCCGGAGGCAGTACAGAGTATCCTGACGTATTCTTCCTGAGTGCCGGCGAGAGCGTTTTCATTGATTTCCCTGAAAATATCGTTGATTACTATATCGTCGAGTGCGGTCTGGATAATAACGTATACGATACAGTGACGGTGAACGGCGATCCTGTTGCCGGTACGTCAGCCGGAACTGACAGGAAGGACTACAACTGCGGAGCAGCCAAAGTGCGTGACCGTCCTGCGGTAACATATGACAACCATGTCGATAACGATGCTGTCCGTGATCTGTTATTTACCAAAAAGCTCTATAATGCAGATGATGCTGAGATACATGATGATACGACAACATTTGATTTCCGTTTGTATCTTGGTGCTGAATCTGCCGATCTTGATGATCTCTCATACGCAAATATGCACCGGTATCGTGTGATATCGCCTTCCGGCAAATATTGCAGTTGGTCTGCAAATTCAGGATTTACCGAGACATCAATTGTCAGCACTGACGGAATGACGCAGGAACAGCTTGAAGATATCACATTCTTCACCTCTCCGAACGGCTCTATCTCCATGATACCTGCATGGTATAAAGTGCAGGTGATCGATCTGCCGATCGGCACGAAATTCAAGGTCGTGGAGAAGTTCTCCGAAATGCCGCTGGGATATGACCTCATCGAATACGAAAGAGTCGGCGGCACCTACATCTCAAGTCCGTCAGAGCCGCCTAATACAGGAATCATCAGGGCAAATACCAATTCTGCGGTGATGTATGTAAAGAATCAGCGTGGCTTAGGTATTTCCGCTGAAAAAGTTTGGGCAGACAAGTATTCATCTGCTGAACATGAGCCGGTATATCTCGCACTCTATAAAAAAGGTGCAGCCGGCGAAGTCCTTGTGAACGGCACGCTCAAGCAACTGAAAGCACCTGATTCCTCTGTGAAATGGTTTCTGGAGGCATCGGCCGGCAGTCTCTCGGATTATGTTGTCCGTGAGGTAAAACCTGTCAGTGATCCGGTGGTCGATGACGACGGCAGCGTCACAAGCTGGACAGGAACGGTCGTGCCGGTCGGAGAGGGTGCGGCAGATACAGTTACGATCGGTGTGAAAAAAACCGGCAGCAGCCAGATGACCGACAAAGAGTATTCTGCCAGCTACACTCAGGGTACAATTGGATCTTCTGTCCCCGGTGCAGATCTGAATAATATCCGGAAGGATACAGTTACCAATACGCCCGTTACAAAGGGTGTCCGCATTCGTCTGAGCGAATGGAACGGAACGGCTGCTGACAGAGATTTCAAAACTGCTCTGCCGGGCGGAACATTTACACTGAAGCTGAACGGCGATGAGGTCGATTTCGGTGAATTCACCTCGGACGGGAACGGTTTGGTCGCTGTTCTGTATGACTGCGAAAAAGGCGAAAACAACATTTACACCCTTACCCAGACCAGTGCTGCGTTAACATATGTCGGCACTGACACTCCTATCAGGTTCTTCATTGAAGAAGCTGACGGAAGCGATCACATAAAGATCCTGAACCCCGAAAATGACGGCTGGGTGAATCATAAGGATATCAGCTCCGATGACCTGACCGGCGACATTATCGTATATAACAAGAAACTGTCGCTCAACATGATAAAGTATTCAGCAAGCTCAAACGAACCTCTCGCACGGGCTGAATTCAATCTTTACAGAGGAACGAAGCAGCCGGACGGAAGCTATCTGCAAAACTATTATCCGCTCAGCGGCTATGAAGCTCTTGTTTCGGGGACAGACGGCGTGATACCGAAAATAGACGAAACACTGCCGGCAGGCAGATACTTCCTGAGAGAAAAACGAGCTCCGAACGGATATGAACGCTTTGAAGATGCGGTCGAATTCAACATCTCGGAGCTGGGAGAAGTAGAACTCATAAATGTACCACGGGGCGTTTCGCTCGTCAGTGATACATCTCAGGACGGCAGGGTGATCGTCCGCATCAAAGCAGGCAACACCCGCAAAGATGCACAGGTCGCTGACCTTACTGTCATGAAAAAGGTCGAAGGCGTATTCGGTGACAGATCAAGGCGTTTTGAATTCACGCTCGAAGTCGAAAATGCTGCCGACGAATATTTTACGTGGACATTGAATGATGTAACACAGGAAAGTATCAGTTCCGGTGACAAGTTTACCCTTGCACACGGCGATACCGCAGTATTTATCCTGCCTCTGGAATGTGATGTGACCATTACGGAAACCGAGAACGATCATACCGTAAGCATGGAGCTGAACGGAACGGAGCAGGGAAACATCGATTCCATTTCGTTTACGTTTTCGGCGGCTTCTGAACTTCTTGTCACGAACACCAGAAGCGGTGTACTGCCGACCGGCATATCCGGAACTCTTTGCAAAGCACTTCTGCTGTTCGCAATGCCCATGATACCCATTGGACTTATTCTTTATTCAAAACGAAAAAGAAAGCGAACATCCTGATCGAATAAGTTTTGTACTCAGCACTCCCGGTACTCATAAAGAAGTTTATACCTTTTAGTGGGGGAAACCTTTCTGAGGAAAGGTTCTCCCCCACACCCCCTTCCAAAGACTTT
>CADBQF010000178.1 GCA_902796705.1 Ruminococcus flavefaciens | reverse complement strand
TGACTCCCTACAGTGTAGGGAGATGTCCGAAGGACAGAGGGTACCCGCCGCTGTTGGCGGAACCTTTCCTCAGAAAGGTTTCCCCCAAAAAAACTCCCACTGTAACAGTACATAAGGAGTGAGATAAATGGCTGGGTACAGTGCTTTTGCACGTTATTATGATGATCTTACGGCGAACATCGATTATAAAAAGCGTGCGGAGTATTTCAATGAGATAATAAAAAAGCACAAGACGACGAAAGGAAATATTCTCCTTGATCTTGCGTGCGGAACGGGAAGCATCTCGATAGAGATGTCGAAGCTTGGCTACGATGTTATCGGTGTAGATAATTCTGATGAGATGCTTGGAATTGCGATAGAGAAGAAATTCGACAGCGGACTTGACATACAGTTCCTCTGTCAGGATATGCGTAAACTCGATATGTTCGGCACTATCGACATAACAGTCTGTGCATTGGACAGCATAAATCATCTTCCGTCGGCGGAGGACGTGCAGAAAGTCTTTGACAAGGCGGCGTTTTTCTCGGAGGAGGGCGGACTGTTCATCTTTGATGTGAACACGCTCTACAAGCACCGTGAGATACTCGCTGACAACACGTTCACCTATGAGACAGACAATGTATACTGCGTCTGGGAGAATTCGCTTGACCGTGAGACTGACGAAGTAAAAATGAATTTAGAGTTTTTCGAGCTGGAGGAGAATGGACTTTACTCCCGAAGCTCCGACAGCTTTTCGGAGAAAGCCTACAGCGAGGAACTGATAGAATCCATGCTTGAAAAGGCAGGCTTTGAGGTCATCGCAAAGTACGGCGACGATACATTTTCTCCGCCCACGCCGCAGACACAGCGTATCGTCTACACAGCACGCTGCATCAGGAACGGACAGCGTGAGATATGATATCCGCAGAAAACTCATCAATATCATAAAGGAGCATAAGTATGGGAAAATTATACAGAATGATATCTGCTGACGGTTCGGCTTTTGCAGCCGTTCTCGATGCAAAGGACATAGTTTCAGAGATAGAGAGGATACATCAGACTTCCGCTGTTGTGACAGCAGGTCTGGGAAGACTTACGATAGCCGCTTCGCTCATGGGCTATATGCTCAAAGGCGAAAACGACTCGATAACGCTCCGTGTGGACGGCGACGGCCCGGCAGGTCAGCTCGTTGCAGTTGCCGACAGCCGTGGAAATGTCAAGAGCAGCGTTGCAAATCCCGTCGTTGAGATACCGCTCAACTCTAAGGGCAAACTCGATGTAGGCGGTGCTGTGGGCAGGGACGGAACGCTCTCTGTCGTTAAGGATATGGGACTCAAAGAGCCGTATGTCGGAGTAATCCCGCTCGTTTCCGGAGAAATTGCAGAGGATATAGCCAATTATTACGCATCGAGCGAGCAGATACCGACTGTTTGCAGTCTCGGTGTGCTTGTGGATACCGACCTCTCTGTGAAGTCAGCCGGAGGTTATCTCGTTCAGCTCCTGCCGTTCGCAGATGAAAAATGTATCGACACGATAGAAAAGAACGTCGCCGCCATGAAGCCGCTCTCTCAGCTCCTTGACGAGGGAAAGACTCCGGAGGAGATAGCAGGTATGCTCCTTGACGGTCTTGAACCGAACGAGCTTGATTCTGCTTCGCCTGTATATTCATGCGATTGCAGCCGTGAGAGGACAGAGAGAGTTCTCGTCAGCATCGGCAAAAAAGACCTCCTCGAAATTGCAGACGAGGGAAAGGATACTTCCGTGAGCTGCCATTTCTGCGGTAAAGAATACGTATTCACTCCTGACGAGATCAGGAAGCTTGCGGAGGAAAACTGATCTATGTACGAAAACAAGACCGAAGATATCCCCGTAAAAGCTGTTCTTGCCTGCGTTGATACAGGCGAATTCGATGCGGAAGCTTCCATAGACGAACTCGAAGAACTCGCTCAGACTGCCGGCTCGGAAGTTGTCGGAAAAGTCATTCAGAAAAAACAGACATACGATCCGGCGACCTGCATGGGTGCAGGAAGACTTAATGAACTCAAAGAACAGCTCGACGCTCTCGAAGCGGAACTCGTTATATTCGACCATGAGCTTACAGGCGTTCAGGTGAGGAATATCGAAGATATCCTCGGAGTGCGTGTCATCGACAGGACTACGCTCATTCTCGATATATTTGCACAGAGAGCAAGAACGAGAGAGGGTAAACTTCAGGTTGAACTCGCACAGCAGAAGTACCGTCTGCCGAGACTCGTCGGAATGGGTACGGCTCTCTCCCGACTCGGAGGCGGCATCGGAACAAGAGGCCCCGGCGAGACTAAGCTCGAAACGGATAAGCGTCATATCCGCCGCAGGATAAATTATCTCGAAGACGAACTCGAAGAACTTAAAAAGCACCGTACTTTCTCACGCTCACGACGCAAAAAGGACGGTGTGCTTTGTGCAGCTATCGTCGGATATACAAACGTCGGAAAATCAACTCTGCTCAATGCCCTTACAGACGCAGGTGTCCTTGCAGAGAATAAACTCTTTGCAACGCTCGATATAACTTCTCGTTCGATAGAACTTCCCGACGGCCGCAGCGTTATGCTCATCGATACGGTAGGACTTATACGCCGCCTGCCGCATGACCTTGTAGAAGCATTCAAATCAACGCTCGAAGAAGCCGCTGCTGCCGATATCATTCTCAACGTTCAGGATATTTCATCTCCGGAGCGTGACGAGCAGGCAGCAGTTACACGCAAGCTCCTCTCAGACCTCGGCTGCGACGGCATACCGCAGGTCAATGTCATGAATAAAGCCGATATTCCGGGGTTCTCCGACAGCGTGTTCGAGGACGATTCAACTGTCCTCATCAGTGCAAGGGAAAAGACCGGCTTCGACAGACTGCTTGAATGTATAATAAAAAATATCCCCGAAACATCAAGGAGAATGAAGCTCCTCGTCCCCTATGACAAGACCGCTTTCATCGGGAAAATACGCAGGGACGGCAAGATCTTCTCAGAGGAGTATTCCGGCGAAGGCACTCTCATAGATGCCCTCGTTGATATCAAACTGATAAAAGAAGCCGGGCAGTATGCAAGCGAGTGATGAAATGCCTCCTGTCCGGTCAGTATATGGATATTTTCGCTTCAGGCGGAAAAAGTGCGGGGAGATGCTTGCATGAAGCATCTCCCCGCTTTTGAGGTATAGAACAACTTGGTAAGCAGTCACATTATTTCTCGTCGAAGTCACGGTATTCTACCTGACCGTACATTGCTACTCCGCCGAGGTTTACGATATCCTTGAGGACTGTAATAACAGCGGTATTGATATCGTAGCTCTTCTTGAGGACAGCCATTTTATACTTGGCATAGACATTTCCTCCGGGGGTGTCTATAGCTATTGAAAGCTGTCTGAGAGCCATATTTACCTGGTTCATTATATCCTTTTCTGTTGTTTCTTCTGCGTTTGCCTTTATCATAACGACGAATTCGTCAGAACCGGTACGATATACTTTCTGACCTTCAAATACATCTTCGAGAGTGCTTGCGGTATTTGCGAGGACTGCATCGCCGGCATCGTTTCCGTACTGGGCGTTGATACCGCTGAAGTCGCTGATATTGCACATAAGGAAGTAGTAAGGATGCTCCGCACTTCCCTCAGCCGCTTCGATATCCTTAGCGAATGAGATACGGTTTCCTGCACCTGTGAGAACGTCCTGATACATAGCAACTGCGAGGGATTCCTTTGTCTTTGCGTTCTTCTTGATAGTAGATGTGAGCTTCTCGTTGATGAGTGCCTGTCTTCTGCTGATGAAGTTGAACACGATGATAAGGCCGAGGATAATAAGACCGAATATACCGAGGAAGAATCTCATTGCGATAGTAAGTGCGTAAACTTCCTTCTTAGCGTCGTCGATCATGAGTATCCAGCCGTGTGACGGCATATAGGTGTAAGTTGAGATGTACTTCTTGCCGTCCTTCTTGTACTCGAAGTTTCCTGAACCGGACTTGTCAGAACCTCTGAACTTGTTGCAGAGATTTATGATATCGGTATTATCTGTCTCTGTGCCGACTTTTTCCTTATCGACATTGAAGATGATAGCGTTGTTTGCAACGTTTACCATACTGTAGGAAGAATCTTCGATACCTCTGATCTTGAGGTTATCGAGAGTATTGATAAGTCCTTCTGTGTAGATACCTATACCAACGAGTCCGACCGGTTCGCCCTTATCGTTGTAGACAGCCTTATACATTGAAACGATCTGTTTCTTTGAAGCAGGCGAGATGATGATACCTGTGTTGTAGACACCGTCGCCGGCTTTGAGCATTGCGTCCTGGAGCTGTTTGAGCGGCTCAGGATCTTTACGTGTTATCATTCCAACGTACTGTATATCAGTATGTGCGAGAACCTGTGTAGTCCAGAGGCTGACGTAGATACCTTCGAGGTTGTCAACGTCCTTTGAGAAACGCTCTGTATACTTCTGAGCGGCTTTCTGGAGTTCTGCGTCATCGGGATTTTCGATAGCATCGATTATCTGTTTTGCCTTGCTGTAGTTTGTAAGGGTTTTTTCAACATTCGTTACGTAGTTGTCGATGATCTGGGCTCGTTCGTCAGCGATAGTATTCATATGTTCGAGAGAGTTTTTTCTCGTTCTCTCGCTGACTGTCTTTGTGATGCCAAGCACGAGTGCGAGCATGAGTACGAGCTGGATTATCATGATCCTGTTTAGTGTAGCAAAAGATTTCTTAGACTTTTTCATATACTGTACCTCACTTATTGTTTTTTACTTCTGCCAAAAAGACCGAATCTTTTCTTTTTCTTCGGTGCATCTTCCTCTTCCTCATCGAGAAAATCTGCATCGTCATCGTCGTCTTCCACGACTTCCATCAGCGAATCGACCTTATTTTTGAGAAGGCTGCCCTTTGATCCGCTCATATTGATCGTTCCCGGCGGTCTGCTCATGCTTGACTGCTGGGCGAAAGGAGAAGGATTCAAGGGAGCTGCATTCATGAAGTTTACAGACGTACCGCCGTAATTCATCGACTGAGCGAACATAGGAGCTGCCGGCTGCGGAACAGACACGCTGCTGTAAGGAGAACTCGGAACAGGGGCAGCCGAGAGCGGAGAATTCGCACCTGTGAAATTGCCGATCTCACTTATCGGGATAACTCTGTCCTGGAGCATTATCTGTGCAGATGTATTTCCCTGATCGAGGGAGACTATCTGTGCCATGCAGCCGTTGCACGGGATCATAGGCACTCTTGACATGGTGTTTATGAGAAGCAGGGCCTCGACTGATGATTCTCCGGCAGATATCATCTGCTGTATCGCCTCGATCTCAGCATGGATCGTAGTGACAGAACCCCCCATATTCATCTGTCTGCTTATACCGGTAAAGAGCTTTCCGCTCTTGGAACAGACTACACATATCGTCTCGTCCGGCGGAACGAACTGACCGCTGCTTATTCGTGCTGATGCTGTATCAAATGCTGATTTAAAAATAGTCTCGTACTGCATTATATCACCTCTTGCTGTATATTTGGTATAGATATATTATATCACAGTCTGTATATTTTTTCAAGCGAAAGAGTGCAGAAAATGCGTATGATAGTCACGTTACCAGTTAGAATTATTATACAATTTTTTGGTAATAATGACGAAAAAGCAAAAAATAGCAAATATTATATAGTATAGTATCTACCAACACTATCATATTTGTTAATTTTGACAATAGAAAGCTCGATATACTCACGGTAATATAGGCGTATTTTTTTACAGATATTAATAACAGATGTTTTCTTTGTGGACACATTCCGGTGCGGACAAGTTCTAAATACATCTGCTCACAATGTATCAATTGATGTTGATATTTTTTTTATTGTGTGGTATAATGTGTATGACAAAACATTAAGGAGGATCTGTATGAATAACAAGATCGGTCTCGTACTGAGCGGCGGCGGTGCT
>CADBQF010000177.1 GCA_902796705.1 Ruminococcus flavefaciens | reverse complement strand
CGAGTAATGGGACTTGAACCCATACGTCCTTCGACACACGCCCCTCAAACGTGCCTGTCTGCCTATTCCAGCACACTCGCAAAGTACGTATATAATTATACAGCTCAAAGCATGAAAAGTCAAGAGTTTCAGAGATATTTTTTTTATTTAACCATAAGACTGTGATGAAGCATATAATTTATCATCTTGTTGATATTTATTGATATGAATTTATCAAACCGTCCGTTGAAAAGTCTCTGTATTTCAAAAAAATGATCTCACCAGCTTTATCGCTGATGAGATCTGTCCGCCCTCAGAGGAATCCTTCGGTATCAAAACTGATCTTCCGAAGCTGCAAGCTGATGCGATAAAAAGTGTGCAGCCTCTTTCACCGCATCTCTGTATTATATGATACACCTGTACCGCTGAAATGTAAATGCCGTTTTGAACCATTTTATTTGCTTTTCTGACTTTTCTGCTTTCTGTAGTCAGAGGGAGTCGAACCTGTATGGCTGCTGAACTGCCTTATAAAATGGCTGTTGTTGGAATAGCCGCACTGCTCTGCGATATGCGACACCGGGAGAGATGTATTTTCCAGCAGCCATTTTGCTTTTTCGATGCGGAACGTTATGATATCCTCTTTGCAGCTCGTTGAGAACAATTCCCTGTATATCCTGTGGAAATGAGTTTTGCTCAGTCCCATGCTCCTTGTTATCGACTCGATGTTCCAGTCTTTTTCGGGGCATCTGCTGATATCGTCACGGAGAGAAGTGAATCTGTCCTTATAGCTGAACGAGCCGGAACAGATGCTTATTATCCTCCCCCGGAGCTTGTCTTCCATTTCCTTTATCATATCATCTATAGCGAAAATTTCCGATGCCTGCATCTTCATAGTGACGGCAGCGATACGCTCCTGTTTTATCTCCACTGCACCGTGATAGGAAAATCTTACATTTTCTGCCACAGAGCGGACGAATGCCTGCTCGCTGACATCGCTGTCTTCTTTCACGCAGGCGATGATATCGTCATTGATGCAGGCAAGCACAGGATCGCTTTCTTTCAGGCGGAGTGCATTTACTATCGAATTCACAGGCGGCACGCTGTAATGTACACGTTCCTCTTTTATGTATGACAGCAGAGTGAGCGTAAGCACGGCATTGCTGTTTTCTGCCATTATATTCATGAGTTTGCTGATGAGCCCACGCTTATTGTACACGCCGAGAATAGGTGCGAATTCCGAGAGCGATTCTATCCGTTTGTTCACATGATCCTTGTACATTCTGTTCTGGACTGCATTGAGTCCGGTGCAGACGCAGTCACACCAGTTCATATAGAAATCGTCCAGCACGATATGAACTGCTTTTCTGTATGTAAATCCGACATATCCGAATATCTGACCTTTATAATGAAGCGATGAAACGACTGTCAGTCTCGGCTCATGAGGTTTTTTCAGCGAAGGGAAGACATCGCCCGTGCTGAATTCTTTCATCATATCGCCGCCCTCATAGCAGGCTTCTATCGCAAGGAGCATTTTATCTGATAATCCTCCCCTGCGGTACACTGACGGATCATCGAGCGACCTGCACCAGTCGCTGCACAGGCACAGTTCCGCTTTTGTTCCGGTGGGTATCATATAGCAGCAGCCGAGAAAAGTTCCGGTGACATCGTACAATCCCTTGCATTCCGACATACGGCGGAGCATCTCTCCGTGGCTGCTCGTCTTGCGGTGTTCTATGAGTTCAAATACAGTTCCGGCATATTCCCTTATATCAGAAAGACTCGTACACGAAGCTGAACAGCCGGTGCAGCCGCAGCTCTCCCCTGTCACGAGTTCCGGGCTCATATCAGTATCCGCTGTATCAATTCCGAGAGCTTTGAGAAGCTTTCTGACTGCAAGAAGAGCATTCATCTTCGACTGACCTGCGACCGTTGTGACCGATACTCTTTCTGTCCGGGATATCATGCTCCCGTCGCAGCCGGTGACTTTTATATCCTCCGGGACTCTGATGCCGTTTTCCTCAAGAGTGCGGCAGACCTCAACAGCCATTATATCGCTTCCGCACACGATGCCGTCCGGCTTATCTGTCTTTCCGCCGGCTATGTCAAGGGCGATCTGATGAGGGATATCTCTCCAGTAACCGCCGTAGAAGATGCAGCTCTCATCATACTCCGCACCTGCTTCGTCCATAGCCGTTTTAAATCCGCTGATACGCTGCTCTGACGGGATATCGCCCTTGTTTCCGCCGATACAATAGAGCTTTTTGCAGCCGTGTTCATTTATGAGATGACGTGCAGCGAGCCGCAGAAGGAGCGTTTCATCTGCCGATACTGACGGAAAATACGGCTGCTCATAGTTCACTGCGACACACGGACGCTTCTTCCTGCGGAGAATATCTGTTATGATGCGACGCTGCTTTCCGCTGCAAAAATCGCCTGCATCAAATATATATCCGTCGAAATCTCCGTGATACAGAAGGTCATAGATATTTGTCTGACACTTCGCATAGCGGCCGTCGAGCTGTTCGTCAACATAGTTTATGACTCCGGAAATGACTATCGTATCATATCCGTATGAAGCCGCCTGCGTATGTATCATACTGATAAAGGAAGTGTCTGTATTGCTGCTTATGTGCGGGACTATGACTGCTATTTTTCCGATGCTTTCCATAGTATCATCTCCTGTTTCAATTATAGCTCTTAATTTCTGATACGTCAATACACAAAACTCCGCATGGCTGGTGCGGAGTTTTGTGCATATAAGAGTGACTTCATGAAAGGCCTGACTGGATTACTGATGAAAGAAGAACGGCAGGCAGTTGTAGATATACTGTCTTACGTAATACCAGCTATGCTGACCGCCGTTTGCGAGAATGAACCAGAGATTTCCCTTTGAGAAATCTGATGTATACTCAAACTGGCTGAGGTTTTTCATTGATTCTATCTGAGGACCGAGAACGGGATATGCAAAATCGTCCGTGCCTGTTGCAGACATGATGAAGTATTCATTCTTTTTCAGACCGGCTTTTTCGGTTGCTCTTGCCAATGCACCGGCATCGGCTGTACCTGTTTCCCAGTGATGTGCTCCGCTCATCGGCATGAAGTATCCGACTATGTCAACGCAGTTCTCGAAAACTGCCCATGTCGATACGCTTCCCATTGAGAAGCCGCCGTATGCTCTGTGCATTCTCGAAGCTGCGATGTCTTCCTTTGATGTTGAAGCAGCGTATGTGGAATATTTTCCCTCAACGAACGGTACTACGCTCTCACGGAATTCCTTATAGAAATTCTCTGCATTGTAGAACGTGTCAGAACTGCACTTGTTGAATGTAGGCGTTACGATTATCATAGGCTCGATATCGCCGTTCTTTATCATGTTGTCAAGGAGCCGCTGTGTCTCTCCGTTGTCGTTGTAGAAGAGCGAATTCTCGCTGTCCCCCATTCCGTGCATGAAGTAGAAGACATTGTATTTCTTGTTCCTGTCATATCCATACGGAAGATAAACGTTAAGTGAGTTCGTGCCGTTGATGCCGTTGTATGTCTCCTTTACGACCGTACCAGCCTGAGCGATGCTGTTCTTATAATCCTGACCGTATTCGGTATACTTCTTTGCAGCGTCATATTTGTATGAAGATGCCGGAGGATCTATGATGATCGGTTTCTCTGACTGCTTCACAAGAAGGTCTTTCATCTGAATGATATCGAATACATCAAGCACGCCGTCCTCGCAGAGGTCGCCTGCTTT
>CADBQF010000176.1 GCA_902796705.1 Ruminococcus flavefaciens | reverse complement strand
CGGCACACACCGTCATTTTCTGCCGATATGACAGCCGACGAGAGCTTTCCGTCCTTCCATTCGATATCCACCGTGTATCCGCCCTTTGCACGCAGACCGGAAACGCTTCCGCTGCTCCACTCGTCCGGGAGTGCCGGCAGGAGCGATATCTCGCCCGAACAGCTCTGCATGAGAGCTTCCGCAATGGCAGCCGTACCGCCGAAATTTCCGTCTATCTGGAACGGCGGGTGTGAATCGAACATATTCGGATTGGTAGAATATGCAAGGAGTTTCTTTATATTCTCATAGAACATATGGCCGTCACAGAGCCTCGTCCACATATTTGCTATCCACGCACAGCTCCAGCCGGTGTGACCGCCTCCGTGTATCAGGCGGCGGATAAGCGTAGCTCTTGCGGCATCTGCGAGCTTGGGAGTCCTGTAGGGATCGATAAGGCAGGCAGGGTGGAGTGCAAAGAGCTGCGAGATATGTCTGTGACCGGGTTCGACTTCGTCATAGTCCTCCGCCCATTCCATTATCTGACCGTATTTGCCGATCTCAGGCTGGGGGAGCTTAGGGAGCATCTCACGGAGCTTTTCAGCGAACGCACTGTCGCAGCCGAGTATCTCCGAAGCCTTTATCACATCGGTAAAGAGTACCGTTATTATCTGCGAGTCCATAGCCGGGCCTATACAGAGGCAGCCTTTCACTCCGTCAGCCGTGCGGTAGGTATTCTCCGGCGAGAGCGACGGACTTGTGACGAGCCTTCCCTTTTCGTCCTCTATGAGGAATTCGGTGAAGAACTCGGCGGCTTCCTTCATGATATGGTACTTGTCAGCGAGGAACTCCTTATCGAGAGTATATTCGTAATGCTCAAAGATATGCAGAGAGAGCCACGCACCGCCCATAGGCCACAGAGTAGCCGGCATCCACAGATCCTGCGGAGCTGTATCTCCCCATATATCGGTATTGTGATGACAGACGAAGCCTTTGCTCACGCCGTACATCTCTTTTGCGGTGATCCTGCCGTTCTCGCAGACTCTTTCGAGCAGGTCGAACAGCGGGAGATGACATTCCGGCAAAGCACACGATTCAGCCGGCCAGTAGTTCATCTCGGTGTTTATGTTCACGGTATATCTGCTTCCCCATGCAGGCCACATATCCTCGTTCCATATACCCTGGAGGTTCATGGGCTGAGTTCCGGGGCGGCTTGCGGAGATCATGAGATATCTTCCGAAGTTGAAGTAAAGCTCAATGAGCTTGTTATCATTGATAAGACGCTGGCACTCCTTGTTGTCAAGCTCGTTTCCACGAAGACGGAGTATCCTCTCGTCAGTAGTGAGCCTGCTGAGGTCTTCGCCTGAATTATCTTCAAGGCAGAGCTTCACACGGTCAAAGAGTTCCCTGTGATCGCAGGTATGGCGGTAGATAAGCTCATCGAAGCTGCATTTCAGTGCCATTTCAGCATCTACCTGAGCCGATTCCTCGTAATATTCGCTGTAGAAGCTCGTGCGGACGGAAATGACTATCATTGCCTCGTCAGCGTCCTGAACTGATATCTTTCCGCCGATAGTACGCAGAGTTCCGCCCTTTGAGACCGCACCGACAGCGGCAGCGAAGAAGATACCGTCACGGCTTCCCGTGCCTCCGGTATACATCAGGATATTTTCAGCACACGGGCGGTTGTCGTCGTAATAATCGTCACGTCCGTCGATGCTGCACGTCAGCGAAAGCTTTCCCGGTTCAGAGCAGGTGACACGAATGACCATTACCTCGTCCGGAGCTGAAACGAAGACTTCCCTCGTATAGCGTACACCGTTCACGGTAAAGGACGACGACGCAAGGGCATTTGCTATATCGAGCGTGCGTGTATATTCCTTTGCTTTTCCGTCAAGGACAGTATGTATATTGAGTTCACCGAGGGGCATATAGTGACGCATATTCGGAGTAACGCCCTGCATTTTCTCGAAGGCGGTCTTTTCTGCTTCCTGTATCTTTCCCTCTTTCAGAAGGCGGCGGACTTCCCTGAGTCCTTCCTGAGCATCGGGATTGACACGGTGACGCATACCTCCTGACCATATGGAATCTTCGTTGAGTTTGATGATATCGTCGGCAGCACCGTCAAGTATCATACCTCCGATACGACCGTTTCCCACAGGTAAGGCTTCATTGAAGTTTTCTGCCGGTCTGTCATATCTGAGAATTGTTTCTGTATCCATATTATCTCCTTGCCTGAAAAGGCATCATGAAAATTGTTTATATCTCATGTGCATATGATCAACATATAAACTTATTATACCACAGGGCGGTGATATTTGCAAATTTCCGTATGATTTCCGTTATAATTCTGAAAGAATCTATAAATATCACCTGTTCAAGTTCCATGATTTTGTGACAAAGCACAAAACAAGGAGGACGCCGGAAAACGTCCTCCTGTCGTTCATTTGATGCTTGCTGATCATCTTCGTGCCGGCGGGATCGATGTTCGCATCTGCTCCGGCGGCAGTCATTATATTATCGGATATCACAGTATCGGAAAGGTCTATGATGAAGCTGTTGAGGCGGCATCTCCTTCCTGATCTTCCTTCCGTGCGTGTAAACTTCCGGAAGCGGCCCGGAAAAGCAGGTCTGCCGGGATCTGCACTTCCGCAGCAGCCTGCTCCAGGAACAGAAGTAAGGGACTTCTGTAATAGGATCATATCTTGAATATTTTCCTGAGTCCATTATAGCGGCAGGTTCGCCAAAAGTCAACGATATCGCCAAATATCCGCAATTTTTGGCAAAAATTCCACAAAAAAAGCAAGCTTGCTATTTCCGTGAGAATGTGTTATACTATTTATACAGATCATGGAAAGTGAGATCATATATGAATAAATATAAAAAGCTTGCGTTCAATACGATGATATTCGCTATCGGTACTTTCGGCTCAAAGATACTTGTGCTGCTGCTCACCCGTCTTTATACGGCACATATCAGCCCTGCCAACAACTATACAAGAGAGCTTCTCGAAACTATGGCTCTCTTCCTGTGGCCTATATTTACATTTGCCCTTACCGAAGCAGTCATTCGTTACGGACTTGATAAAAAATACAACAAAAAGGAAGTTTTCTCCACCGCCAGTATACTCACCCTCTGCGGACTCGGACTGATGGCTCTTGTCGTCCCATTGCTGGTGCATATACCGTTCCTGCGTGATATAGGCGGATATACCGTTCTTCTGATAGTATACGTCTGCACGTCGTCGATACGTTCGCTTTGTATGCAGTTCGTCAGGGCGAGGGGATTCGTCAAGCTCTTCTCGCTTGACGGTATCCTTGCGACGCTCACGCTGTTCATATTCAATATCACATTCATAGCGAAGCTCCACTGGGGAGTCGGGGGATATATGCTCTCGGTGATACTCTCGGACTTCTGTTCGTCGGTATTCCTCATCATAACGGCAAGACTGGACAAGTTCTTCAGTCCGAGATATTACAGCAAAAAGCTCGCTTCGAGCATGATGCGGTTCTCCACCCCGATGATACCTGCCATAGTAATGTGGACTATCACGAGCCTTTCGGACAGGATATTCATAAGCAACATGAACAGCAGCCATGTTTTCCTCGGAAAAGATGCCGCCGGACTCTACGGAGTCGCCAACAAAGTCCCTAACCTGATATCTATGGTATCTACCATATTCTTTCAGGCATGGAATATGTCCGCTATCATGGAGAACGATTCCAGGGACAGGAGCAAATTCTACGAAAAGGTATACGGTGCGTATGAATCACTGCTTTTCATAGCATCAGCCGGACTGATACTCTTTGTAAGGCCGATATCTGCGATATTCGTAAATTCACGCAATTTCGCTGAATACAAGACAGCTTATCTCTATACTCCCGTGCTGATAATAGCCGTACTGTTCACCTGCCTTGACCAGTTCCTCGGAAGCATCTACACAGCCACGAAGCATACGAAGAACTCATTCTGGACGAGCTTTGTAGCCTGCGTGGTGAATCTCGTGCTTAATGCGTCACTTATCCCGGAATGGGGCGTTCAGGGTGCAGCGATAGCAACTTTCCTGAGCTATTATATATGCTTCTGGGCAAGGATAATCGACGCAAGATACTACGTGCCGTTCGGTTTCAGTGCAGTAAAGTCGCTCGCAAATACAGCAATGCTCTTCGTGATGTGCTGGTGCATAATATCACGCCCTGCCGGATACGTAGTCTGGCTGCTGCTGATGTTCGGCATAATATGCTACCTGAACTATCAGGCTATAATCGATACAGTCAAAAAGATAATCAAAAGATAATATCAAAGGGGCGGATATAT
>CADBQF010000175.1 GCA_902796705.1 Ruminococcus flavefaciens | reverse complement strand
TTAGGGGACTCTGTCCCCTCGCTCACCCCTGCAAAAGGGACATTGTCCCTCTTGACTCCCATTATTGCCGGCTTCGCCGGTTTTTTTATTTTATTTTTTTCTTCTTTTCTTTATGTTCTTTTGAACTGATGTGCTATATTATTCTTCTTCACCGTGAACATCACCGGTCTTCCATGCGGACAATGCCTTATCCTCTCATCAAAATACACCTGCTCCGCAAGTGCCTGCATTTCCTCCACGGTATTCTTATCATTCGCCTTGATCGCAGATTTACAGGCGACATCGTGAAGTATATCGTCCAGTCTGTGCGAATTCGGCTGTCCAAGGCTCATACTGAGATTTTCCGCTATCTCCTGTATTATATCCTCCATATCAAGGTCTGTTATGAATGTCGGGACTGCTGTTGCTGTGACGCACGGACTCTCCGAGAAATCAAACGTGAATCCGAGGTCTGCGAGCAGTTCCGTATTGTTCTGCAACGCACTCGCTTCATCGGCGGTCAGCAGGACTTTCACCTGCTGAATGAGCATCTGGCTGTACTGACGGCAGTTCCTGCTCCGGAGCTTCTCGAAGAGTATCCTCTCATGGGCGGCGTGCTTGTCGATCATTATAAGGGTATCTTCTCCGAGTTCAGCGATGATATACAAGCCGAAAGCCTCGCCTATGACACGTATCTTCGGGCGTGAAGTCCATTCCGACTCCGGCTCTTTCTCCGGGGTGCGGATATCGGGGGAAGGTCTGCTGTCGGTGAACGAATCGGTGCTTATATAGCTGAATCCCTCTATCGGGGCAGGCGGTGCAGGCTTTTCCTCCGGCGGCGGAGAATTCTTCTCCTCCTGCTGCATGAGGTCGGGAACGGTATTTTCCTCCCTGTGAAGCACCGGCGGAACAGATACATTCAGCGGAGCTGCTGGCTGCACATACGGCTGTGAGGAATATTTCTCGCTTGCCTGAATGCCTACTGTTTCCGGCGGTGTATCGTCGTTTTCATCTGTGAGAGGAGCTGTGCGGACTGGCGGTGCGGAGATCTGCTCCTCCTTTGCCGGTATCTCGTTCACCGGAGTGAACATGAACTCCTGCTGCTCGATGACTGTTTCTTCCGGAACGGGCTTGTTCCAGTCGTCGTGCTGTCTTAGCTGGAATTCATAGATAAGGCCGTTGTTCACCATTGCGTTCTTCACGGCAAAGAATATCGCATCGGAGACTTTCCTCTCGTCGGTGAATCTTATCTCCGCCTTTGCCGGGTGGATATTCACGTCCATTGCCGAGGGCGGAAGTTCCACCATAAGCACACAGGCAGGATATTTTCCCGTCATTATGAGATTGGAATAGCCGTTTTCAAGAGCTGCCGAGCATACCTTCGAGCGGACATATCTGCCGTTCACGAAAAAATTCTGGAACGCTCTGTTCGGTCTGGAATAAAGCGGCTTCACGACATATCCCCACACCCTGATTCCGGAATACGTGTAGTCGGCTTCGATGAGGTCTCTTGCAAAGTCACGTCCGTATACGGCGTATATCGAAGAATAAAGCTCTCCGTCGCCGGCTGATGTGAATTCCGTTCTGTTGTCCCTTATCATGCGGAAAGATATTTCCGGGTGCGAGAGCGTTATCTTCTGGATTATATTGCTCACGGCGTTGGCTTCGGTGACATCTTTCTTCATAAACTTACGTCTTGCCGGGACATTATAGAACAGGTCACGTATCATTATGGTCGTTCCGTCGGGGCAGCCGCTCTTTTCGTGGAAAGTCTCGGTGCTTCCCTCTATCTTGTAGACTGTGCCGTATGTCTCGTCATGCTGTTTCGTCATGACTTCGACTCTTGATACGGCTGCTACCGATGCAAGTGCCTCTCCCCTGAAACCTAATGTTGATATATTGTCAAGATCGACTGCTGTGTTGATCTTGCTCGTTGCATGACGCAGGAACGCTGTCGGCACGTCATCGAACGACATACCGCAGCCGTCATCGGTGACACGCATATATGTCGTGCCGCCGTTCTTTATCTCGACTGTGATATGTCTCGCCCCGGAATCTATCGAATTCTCGACGAGTTCCTTTATTACGGAAGCAGGTCTCTCGATGACTTCTCCGGCGGCGATAAGTTCAGAAATCTCTTTGCTCAGGACTTTTATATCCGGCATGATACATTCTCCTTTCCTGCCGTCTGCTTGTAAGGATCATCAGAATGTCCCGCTTTTCAGAGTCAGGAGGACTCCGCCGTAATCGACTTTCTCGGTGTTGAAGCTGCCTGC
>CADBQF010000174.1 GCA_902796705.1 Ruminococcus flavefaciens | reverse complement strand
TGCTAAGCACAAGAACATCGCCGCTGTAAAGGAAGCAAGCGGCAATATCAGCTACGCTGCAAAGCTCATCGCTGAATGCGGAGATGACATCGATGTATATTCCGGAAACGATGATATGATCGTTCCGCTCATGTCGCTCGGTGCTAAGGGCGTTATCTCCGTGCTTTCACACGTTGTACCGAAGCAGACTCACGATATGGCTCAGTTCTGCCTCGACAACGATTTCGAGTCAGCTAAGAAGCTCCAGATAGAGTACCTCGACCTCATCAACGATCTCTTCATAGAGGTGAATCCTATCCCTGTAAAGGAAGCTATGAACATGATCGGCTGGCAGGCTGGCCCGTGCCGTATGCCTCTGTGCGAAATGACTGACGAACACAGGGCAAAGCTCCGTGCTTCTCTCGAAAGACACGGACTTATCAAGTAAACCAACACAGATCAAGGGCGGATAGTTTTATCCGCCCATGTCAGATAACCGCCCGTAAAAGGAGAAACTATGAAAAAAATACTTGCAGGAATACTCGCACTTTCGCTTTCCGTATGTGCTTTCACTTCATGCGGAGACAAGGAAAGCTCTGACGAAAAAACGGAGAAGACTTCCGTTTCTGAAAACAAAAATGTCAAAGGCTCTGACGACGAAAAGTCAGACGATGCAGAAGTTTCAGCCGAGAGCGAGACTTCAACTGCCGATGAAGAGATCACCACAGAGGAAGAACCCGAAACTGAGGCTGAAACAAGCAAATATGACGGCGAGCCTTCCGATGTGTCTACAGATGATTTCCCGTGCAAAGATTCATTCGAGACTCTCTTCAAGTCAATTAATGCCGGCGACGGAAACGGTATCCGATCTGTATGCTTCACCGATGAATACCTTGAAGCTCTCAAAAATACCGACGAAGAAGAGTATAACTCACTCATCAGCGATTTCGACGCATTCAATGAAGAACTCAAAGAACTTGAACAGGATGCCTATGAAGGCTACTACGAAGATGACGAGAATGCCCCCGATCCTTCAACTGTAAAGCTCACATTCGGCTGCAAGGTAAAGGAAGTCAATAAGCTCAGCTACGACGATATACAGGACTACGAGGAAGACCTTGCCGATGATTATGAAGATGTCGGACTTGAACCTATAAATATCCCGGAGGCTTATACTGTAGTTTTTGATCTCTCTATCGAATATGCAGGTGAAACTCTCGAAACAGATGAAGATCAGGAATTCACTTTCTATAACATAGACGGAAAATGGCTGCTCGATTACTACGAAGTATTCTGACCGCCTGAAAATAAAAAAGGAGTGTAAAAGACCATGACTAATATTGCAATATGCGGTGCTAACGGAAAAATGGGCAAAAATGTCCACGCTGTCATCAAAGAGCGTGAGGACTGCAAGACCGTCGCAGGCATCGACCTCTACACAGAGTCTTATGATGATTTCCCGATAGTAAAAACTCCGGCTGAACTGCCTGTAAAGCCTGACGTTATAATCGACTTCTCAAACCCTGCTTCTCTCGACGGACTCCTTGAATACTGCCTTTCAACAGGAACTCCGATCGTTATAGCTTCAACAGGCTATTCAGATGAGCAGATCGCCCAGATAAAGAAAGCCGCAGAGCAGATACCTGTATTCTTCACATTCAATATGTCCCTCGGTATCAATCTCCTCGTAAATCTCGCAAAGAAGGCAGCTTCTATCCTCGGTGACCAGTTCGATATAGAGATAGTTGAAAAGCATCACAACCAGAAGATAGACGCTCCGAGCGGTACGGCAATAATGCTCGCAAACGCTATCAACGAAACTCTGGGCAACTCAAAGCACTATGTATATGACCGTCACTCACGCCGTCAGAAGAGAGAGAAGTCCGAGATAGGTATGCACGCTATCAGAGGCGGCACTATCGTCGGTGAACACGATATCATCTTCGCCGGAAACGATGAGGTCATCACACTTTCCCACTCTGCCGCTTCAAAGAGCGTATTTGCAGTAGGTTCTGTAAATGCGGCTGTATTCGTAAAAGATCAGCCTGCCGGACTTTATGATATGAGTATGCTCATCGGTGAATGATATGCAGGATATCGAAAAAGTAAGGGAATTTTTCAGCCGTGACCGCTTCGCTGCCGATGCCGGTTCGTATATCGAAGAGATAGGCGACCATTATGCAAAAGTCAGCCTGCTCCTTGATGACCGCCATAAAAATGCAGTCGGCGGTATCATGGGCGGAGTTTACTTCACGCTTGCTGATTTCGCCTTTGCCGTGGCTTCAAATCATGAAAGATCGGGAACAGTGTCTATATCGTCTGATATAGCGTTCGTCGGAGTGCCGAAGAGTCAGAAGCTCATAGCCGAGACTTCGCTCGTCAAGGACGGGAGAACGACTTGCTGTTACAATGTGAGTGTTACAGATGATCTGGGAACACCGGTAGCTGCTGTAAAGATAGTAGGATATAAAACAGCATAAATAATGGGAGTCAAGAAAGATGATATCCTCTTTTCTCCGGCAAATACATAAGTTTCCCCTGCCTGACACGCATTTTCTGGCTTTTCAGATACGTGTCACCGCAGGGGATTTTTATTTTGCCATAAAAAAAGTGAAGACCGATCATACGAAAGGTCTTCACCGTTTTTCAGCGTCCTGACGGACGTTTTTTCATTTTATGCAGCTTTGTTCTCTGTAGAAGCCTCTGTAGCTGCTTCTGACACTGCCTCTGCTGTAACTGCCTCTGTCGGTGCTTCTTCTGCCGGCTCAGATGTTTCTTCCTCTTCCTCTATCTTGAAGTAATCTTCATCGAATTCGGGTTCATCTTCGTCCTCGTCTTCTTCATCTTCGATATCGAAGTCTTCATCGAAATCATCGTACTCGCCGAATGCTTCGCTCTTTGCTTCATCTGCGATCTCGGCAGCAAGATCATCGCTTATACCGATCTTCTTTAAGATATTATAAACGAAGTCTCTGAGCTTGTCGGGAGCAACATACTCTTCAAGCTGTGATTCTTCGCCCTCAACATCTATCATCTTTGCATCGCCCTTTGAAGGAACTGTGATAGTTGCACCGTATTCAGCACCCATTGTGAGAGTTGCCTTTCCGAAGTCAGTGCCGTCGATAACTACCTCATATGCGATGCTCTGTGACTTGCCGTTTGAGCTGAGTTCAAAGCTGATAGGATCTATTTCAGGTATCTTGATAGTGATATCGCCTGAAACGTATCCTCTTTCCTCATTGACTACCTTGAAATCAGTGAATTCAAGTGTACCTGTGTAAGTTTCGTCATTATCATTTACAGTAACTGTGAGATCGCCTGTGTAAGCGTCGTTCTTCTCGTCAGCAACGAGCTGAGCATTTAATAACTCCTCGCCCATAACTTCAACGATTCCTTCGCCTCTTACGTTCTCGCCGTCCTTGCCCATTACGATCCTTACTTCACCTGCACCGGGAACTGAAGCTCCGAAGCCTCTTACGACACCCTTAGCGTCAACGTACTCGTTGATAACGAATACAGCATTTCCGCCGTAATCCCTGGATTCATCAAGCTCGTCGAGCAGCTCATCGAATACACTCTCGTACTCATCTGCTGAGCATACGCCTGTCTTGTCAACAAGGATACCCTTGATTACCTTGTCGTTCTTCATTTCCTTGATGTAGTTCTTGCCGATCTTGATGAGGTCATTCGGAGTAAGCTCAACTGACATAACAGTGTAATTTACGCTGATATCGCAGATATCGATCTCTTCCTTCTTCTCGATCTCGATATCCTTTACGGATTCGCTCCAGATATTTGCGTATCTTACGATCATATCCTCAAGCTGTTCGGGAGTGAGGTACTTTGAAGGATCTTTCATAACGTCCTTGTAGAGTTCCATGATACGCTCTGTCTCTTCGTCGTCGTATGTAACTTCATCGAGCATATCGCCCATTGAAACGCCGAGCCACTGTTCAGCGAGTTCAGGCACACGCATGAAGAAATCCATTGAAGGTTCATCGAAAGCACATTCAAAAGTAGCGAGTCTCTCGCCGTTGTAGTCAGCATAGACATTTCCGGAGAAGAGTCCGTCCTTTGCGGCGTAATCAGAACCTACCTTGACGCTGTTGAACTTATCGATAAGAGCATTCATTACCTCACGCTCTTCATCGTCCATGTCCTCTGTGAGAAGATTATCTCTGATATATCCCTTTGCTGCGTCTGTAGCCTCAAAGCTGAATGAGAGATTGCCTGTCTGTCCCTTAGCGTAGTTGTCGAGTGAGAGCTTATAGTCGTCGCTGATCTCCTTGGCGAGAGTGCGTGCGTTCTCCTCGTTCACCCATGCGTAGTACTTCTCCGGCTTCATCACACGGAGATTTACCTGATTCTTGATAAGATCGGAAAAATTATAAGCTGCGATGCCGCCCCCGGCAATTACAGCAAGTGATATTCCGCTGATTATAGCGATCTTTTTTCCTTTGCCCTTTTTCGGTGCAGCATCAACGCCTGAAACGGTATTATTGAAGAAATCGCCGTTCTGGCTGTTGTTCTGTGTGTTCTCTGACATAAGAACCCCTCCTTTTGTATAGTCGAAACAAATCTTTGTATACGGGTATCCCCACGATATCCCTGCCTATATGATATCACGAAATATTTACAAAGTCAATATTTTTCAGGAATTTTAACGAATTTGTAATGTACTTGATAGTCCGGATATCATTTAGGCAAAAAAGAAACTCCCCTGAGGGAGGGAGTTTCGATGGAAGGGATTATATGCCGGCGACGCCGGTGATATAGGAGAGGGAAATATTATGAGTTATGTTCTGTGAATATATATTATGCCTAAATTAAGAATCAAAGGTAACTTACGGCACAGTATCCTGCTGCCTAATTCAGAACGCTGCTTAATGCCGCCGGCCCGCCTATCCCCTAAAGCAGACCTTCATTTGTGTTTCCTTATTTTCTATGATTCTATTATACTCAATCTATCACGATTTTGCAATTAAAAATCATATCTTCTTCAGAAGATTTTTTGTACTTTTTCCATAAAACGTGCATTATCGTCTTGAAATATAACAATTAGTATGATATAATATTATATGTATAAAAACGTCTTCATAAAGTATAATATCGTCCGGAACGAAAGGAGAAGATAATAATGGGCAGAAAGCTCCTTATTGGCGTGATAATAACGGATTGTCAGATAGATTTTCAGAGTGAGATACTCCGTGGTATCATCTCTCAGGCTTTCAGGACAAAGTGCAATATAGTCGCTCTTTCGCCGCTCCATAACTTTTCGCTCCGTTCTGTGCATAAGGATACCGAAAAAGCCGTCCTCGAACTTATCCGCTCTGACAGATTCGACGGCTTCATCTACGACAGGAACTCATTCGTGAACGATGATATCCGTGAATATATCGACGAACTCTGCAAACAGACAGGAAAACCCGTCATGCTCCTCGATTCACAGGATCACAAGAATTTCGAGACTATCGCCGCCGATGACTGTTCCGCTTTCGAGGCTGTTACGGATCATCTCATCGAAGTCCACAACAGAAAGAGGATATACTGCATAACCGGCCCGAAAGGTTATTTCAGCTCGGAGGAAAGGCTCAAGGGATATTTCAATTCCATGAAGAGCCACGGTCTGCGGTATGACAGGACTTTCTATGAATACGGCGACTTCTGGACGGAAAAATCAGCAGCCTTTGCCGAAAAGATAATTTCCGGAAAGCTCCCCCGCCCTGACGGTATCGTCTGCGGAAACGATATCATGGCTGTTTCTATCTGCCATGCCCTTATAAATGCCGGGATAAAAGTCCCGGAAGATATCTCCGTCACCGGATATGACGCATCGCTCGAAGGCTCACAGGCTGAACCGTCCGTCACGAGCTACCGCCGCCCGAATTTCCAGCTTGGTGCGGAGGCTTTCAGGCGGCTCTACCGCATCATCACCGGAAAGATATGCACAAGAGTCCACAACGAGAGCGGCGGTCTCAGGCTCGGAACGAGCTGCGGCTGCCACGGCCTCCCACGGCTCACCGGAAAGGCAAAGCGTCACGAGGTCATCTCCGCACGCTTCGAGAACGACATGAAATACGGCGATATGCTCTTTGATATCACAAATGCCGCCTCGCCGGAAGCTTTCGCTGACAGGCTCGATAATTATACATATTTCATCTACAGGCTCAGTCATTTCAAGATATGCCTTAC
>CADBQF010000173.1 GCA_902796705.1 Ruminococcus flavefaciens | reverse complement strand
CACCTGCTGCTGTACATAGTATACGCTTTTTTATCTGTAACATCTCCTGTAATAAGTTTGCACTCTTATTATAATAACCGATATCGCATGATTAGTCAACAGTTTTTTATTGATCGGGCATAAAATATCGATGAATATTTTATTGTGTGCCTACAGAAAAGATCTTTATTCCGTGCCGTGCGTTGAAATTATCCTGACGCTGCCGGGAACGCCGCAATTATGTATTATGAATTGTTAGTTTTCTCTGCTTGAGGCGAAGTAAGTCCAGACCGGCCGCAAAGCGTGGCTTCGCCGCTTTGCTCTGTTCTTAGGGGACTCTGCTCCCAACGGGAGCCCGTACCCTCTGTCAGCTACGCTGACATCTCCCTGCACAGCAGGGAGTCACCCTCGTTCACCTCTTACTAAGGACTGAGCGAAGGAAGACTTCCCGTCTGTAAAGACTATCAACGGACTAAGCGGTCAAGCTGGCTCAGCTTGTCCCCCTTGACTCCCATTATTGCCGGCTTCGCCGGTTTTTTTATTTTTTTCTTTTTTCTTTTTTATTTTCCTTTCTTTCTTTTTCCTTGACTATACCTCCTTTTTGCGTTATAATAATTTATATAAATTATAGCACCAGGGAGGTATGTTTTTATGAATACAGACAAACGCAAAGTCGTTCTCATCGGCACCGGTATGGTCGGTATGAGTTTCGCCTACGCTCTCGTTAATCAGGGCGGTATCTGCAATGAACTCGTTCTCATCGATCTCAACAAAGAACGTGCTAACGGTGAGGCTATGGACCTCAATCACGGTCTTGCTTTCGCTAAGTCAAATATGCGTATATATGCCGGAGATTACAAGGACTGCAAAGATGCCGATATCATCGTCATCGCTGCCGGTGTCGCCCAGAAAGACGGTGAGACTCGCCTTGATCTCTTACAGAGAAACACCGAGGTCTTCCGCTCTATCATCACACCTGTCGTTAAATCGGGTTTTGACGGCATCTTCCTCGTTGCTACCAATCCCGTCGATATCATGACGAGAGTTACCTACGAGCTTTCAAGATTCGGCTCTGCAAGAGTCATCGGTACGGGTACTTCCCTCGATACTGCCCGTCTCCGCTATCTGCTCGGTGATTATTTTACCGTCGATCCCAAGAATATCCACGCCTATGTCATCGGTGAACACGGCGACAGCGAATTCGTTCCGCTCTCCCAGGTCATGCTCGCTACAAAACAGGTCAGCGAGATACTTGCCGACGACAGGAACAGCTATTGCATCGACGATATGGAAAAGATCGAAGAACAGGTTCGTACTGCCGCCTATAAGATAATCGAAGCCAAAAGAGCTACCTACTACGGCATCGGTATGGCTATCACAAGGATAGTTAAGGCTATCCTCGGTGACGAGAACAGCGTTCTCACTGTATCTGCCAAGCTCTGCGGCGAGTACGATTCAAAGAATGTCTTCATCGGCGTTCCGTGCATCATCGGCAGGAACGGTGTCAAGGAAGTAGTCGAGCTTTCTCTCACAGAGGAAGAAAAGGAAAAGTTCCGCCATTCAAGGGATATCCTCAACGAATACTTCGACGGACTCAATATCTGACGGGATTCCTGCATACAGCAGAGATACAGGAGCGTCTGCGGCTGTTCGCAGACGCTCTTTGATAAGGAGAAACACATCATGCACAAAGAATTTTTAATGGGTAATGCTGCTATCGCCAGAGGTGCAGCAGCCGCCGGTCTGAACGTCATTTCAGGCTACCCCGGCACTCCGTCTACGGAAGTTCTCGAAACTGCCGCAAAAAACAACAAAGGCTCGCTCTATGTGGAGTGGTCTGTCAACGAAAAAGCCGCCCTCGAACTCAGTGCCGGTGCTGCCTACTGCGGTGCAAGGTCTATGGTAACTATGAAGCAGGTCGGTCTCAATGTAGCTTCCGATCCGCTCATGAGCCTTGCATATATCGGCGTAAAGGGCGGTATGGTCATTCTCGTTGCGGACGATCCCGGCCCGATATCTTCCCAGACAGAGCAGGATACACGTACTTTCGCAGCTTATTCAAAGCTCCCCTGCTTCGATCCGTCTTCTGTTCAGGAAGCTTATGACATGATACAGGAAGCTTTTGAATATTCGGAGAAATATCACACTCCCGTACTCTTCCGCCCGACTACGAGAGTCTGTCACGGCTATGCTTCGATCGAAGTCAAAGACGAGGAAGAATTTTATGTCAACAAGCCGGAGGGATTCGTCAGGGATTCCTCAAAATGGGTTATCTTCCCCCGTCTTTCGTACAATGCACATATCAATATAGAGAAACGCAACAGGGAGCTTTCCGGCGTTTTCTCCGCATACGGCAGAAATATCATCACAAAGCCTGCTTCTGCACAGTGCCGCAAGGGTATCGCAACTCACGGCATCAGCTACACCTACACTATGGAGGCTCTCAGGGGAAAAGATGCACCGGCTCTTTTCAAGGTGTCAACGCCGTTCCCGTTCCCGGAGGAAGCTGCTGTTGAATTCCTCAGAGGTCTTGATGAAGTCCTCTGTATTGAGGAACTCGATCCCGTCATCGAGCGTGAACTCATCTTCGTCTGCGGAAAATATCACCTTGATACGAAGATATACGGCAAACTCACCGGAAACGTCAACACCGCCGGAGAGAACACCTGCTCCGGAACTGCCGCTTACATAGCCAGATTCATGGGCTGGGATATGCCGGAAAAAACTTCCGCTCCCACGCCTCCGGAACTTCCCGTAAGACCGCCCGTACTCTGTGCAGGCTGTCCTCACAGGGCATCGTTCTTTGCCGTAAAGGAAGCCATGAAAGGCAAGAAGTCCGTATTCTGCGGAGACATCGGCTGCTACACTCTCGGAAATGCCATGCCGCTCGATATGGTAGATACGTGCCTCTGCATGGGTGCAGGCGTAAATATTACTCAGGGTATAGGAAAAGTCGAACCCGATACGAACTGCTTCGCTTTCGTCGGAGATTCAACGTTCTTTGCATCGGCTATAACGGGTGCGGTCAATGCCGTATACAATCAGGCTGATATGACGCTCGTTGTCCTCGATAACTCAACTACAGCCATGACCGGTCATCAGCCCCACCCCGGCACCGGAAAGACCATGATGGGCGAGATAGTCGCAAAAATAAGCATTCAGGAAGTCCTCCGTGGCATCGGCGTGAAAACTGTCGAGACTGTCGATCCCCTCGACCTGAAAGCTTCCGTGGAGTGCGTGAAGCGTGTCTCCGCCGAAAAGGGCGTGAAGGCTGTCATCTTCAAGTCGCCCTGTGCCGTTCTCATCAAGGGAAATCCTCCCGCTGTCATCGACGAGAACAAGTGCATCGGCTGCAAGAAGTGCATAAACTCCCTCGGCTGTCCGGGAATCGTCCTTCGTGACGGTAAAGTCGCCATAGAGAATTCGCTCTGCACAGGCTGCGGACTCTGCTCGCAGGTTTGTCCTGTAAATGCTATAGGAGGTGCTGACCATGCAGAATAATAT
>CADBQF010000172.1 GCA_902796705.1 Ruminococcus flavefaciens | reverse complement strand
ATAAACTTCTTTATGAGTACACTATCCCGGCGGAAAATATTATTTTGGTATTGATTTAAAAAGATTATTATGATATAATAATACAGGATATTATCATTTGCATAAGATCTTGATATATGGAGGATTATGGAACATGAATGTTAGAGACGTTATAGAGGAAGTGATCCTTCCTCAGTTAAGACAGCCTCTCTGGGAGAACTGGTATATAAAGGACAAGATCGGTTCCGGTGCGTTCAGCGTTGTTTATCGTATCGAAGCCGACCGCTTTGACAGCGTCGATGTTGCTGCCCTCAAGATAGAAGCTATCACTACAGAGGGATTTGTTTTCAGCGACAGTGCAAGAAAGACAAGTTTCCTTGAATCCCAGCGTCGTGCTGCTATGAATGAGACAAAGATCATGAAAGCTCTCCGTGACTGCCCGAATGTCGTCAGATATGAGGAAGAGCATATGCAGGAGCTTTACATAGACGGACAGCATGAGGGTTATTTCAGCCTTATCAGAATGGAATACCTCAGCAACGTCTTTTCGATGATGTCAAAGGGAACTTTTGACTATTCGGAGAGAAATGTCCGCCGTCTTGCTGCGGAGATCGGAAACGGCATCAAGGCTGCTCATGATATCAACGTTATCCACCGTGACATCAAGCCGGATAATATGTTCATGTCGGACAAGGGCGTGTACAAGCTCGGAGATTTCAATATCTCAAAGGAAGCTTCTTCTGCACGTTCGTTCGCAGGAACTAATTTCTACATGGCACCGGAGATATTCGCTGCAAAGAGCAATGCTGCCGCAAGCTATACAAAGCAGGCTGATATCTACTCGTTCGGACTCAGCCTCTATCAGATGATGAATATGGGAACGCTCCCGTTCGAGGAGACGCTCGCTCCTACAGATGCTATCGACAAGCGATTGTCAGGTGCGGCAATACCTCCTCCGAAGACGGCGAGCGACCGCTTCGCAAAGATCATACTCAAAGCCTGCCAGCCTGATCCGGCTATGAGATATCAGTCGATAGATGAATTCCTCAGCGATCTGGAAAATATCGACAAGGCTGCCACTGTATCAGAGCCGGCTGCCGCTCCTGTTATTGCTGCATCACCGGCAGCTCCCACAGGCGGAGTCTATCTCAACGATGACGACTGGAACGCTGCATCTGTACATACAAGGAGCGAGAAGAAGAGCAATAAGCCGCTCATCGCTGCACTCGCTGCCGTTTCTGCCGTGATAGTCATTCTCGCCGGAACGGTCATCTACAAGACAAAGATCAGCGATCCCGATATGGTGAAAAATGACAGAAATGCCGCCGGTATGAGCAAGGACGAACTCCTCGCTCTCAATGAGACTACTTCTCCCACAGAATCCGTGACTTCCGCTCCGGAGACTGAAACTGCTCCCGCTGAAACTGAGGTGCAGACTGAGACAGAATCTCCGACAGAGACAGGAACAGAGACCGGAACGGAGACTCAGACAGAGACATCATCAACACAGTCAACGACCGCACAGGCTTCTTCCACCAGAAAAGCCGTCCCCGGAACGTGGAGCGACTGGAGCGAGATACCTGTCCAGATGAGCAAAGATGTCGAGGTAGAGTCGAAAGTCCAGTACAGCTTCCGCACCTCCAGGGACGAGACAAGATATTCCGACTGGAGCGGCTGGAGCGACTGGCAGGACGGTCAGGTCGCAGCCTCCGATACGATAGAGGTCGAGAAGAGAACGCTCTATTCGTATGAGGGGTATAATATCAGAGTCAAGGACAGGCAGGGCGTAAACAACGATTACAACTGCATGGATATACGTGTTGCAATGTGTTTTTCAAGAAATAACTACGATGATGCGATCTCCGAACAGGCACAGACAGTACTTGCGTATATTGCACGCAATCTTGAGTGTTCATTTGAAGATCTGTGTACGCTCGTATCACGCAACGGCATGGAACTGAGCGAGAACAGGAGACATATCGAGACTGATTATCCGCTCGAAGTCATACAGCGTGAGAATTACTACGACGGTGTCGCATTCGTAGAGTACGACAACGGCAAGTGGTTCCTCCTCAACGGAGACAGCGACATGAGCAGCAAAGATCAGTGGAGAACAAGGACAAGAAGCGTTATCCACGACAAGGTGTTCACCGACTGGAGCGAATACTCCGATACTAAAGTCACCGGCGGAGGTGACAGAGAAGTCCGCACAAGAACTGTTTATCGCTGGAGATACAGGACCGGAAGCGACGGACAGTAAGATAGAGGTCGATCAGATGAAGATAATGGATATTATCGAAGATCATATCCTCCCGGAGCTGTCACAGCCGCTCTGGGAGAACTGGTATATCAAAGACAGGCTCGGTTCAGGCGGATTCAGCGTCGTTTACCTTATAGAGGCAGAACGTGCTGACGGTATTGACAGATCTGCACTGAAAATAGAGGCTCTCACCGCTGACGGATTCGTCTTCAAGGATCCCGAACGCAGGGAAGCTTACCTTGAGAGCAGAAGGCTCGCAGCAGTCAACGAGACAAGGATAATGAAATCCCTCCGTGACTGCCCTAATGTCGTCCGCTATGAGGACGAGCATATGCAGCCGATAATCATTGACGGAAAACTCGAAGGATACTGCAATCTGATAAGAATGGAACTGCTGAAGAACGTCTTCTCGCAGATGTCAGACGGCAGCTTCGACTATTCCGAACAGAACGTCCGCCGCCTTGCAAAAGAGATAGGAAACGGCATAAAGGCGGCTCATGAGATAAACGTCATACACCGTGATATAAAGCCGGATAATATGTTCGTCTCGGAAAAGGGCGTGTACAAGCTCGGAGATTTCAATATCTCAAAAGAAGCTGCTTCCGCAAGATCATTTGCAGGAACCAATTATTTCATGGCACCGGAGGTATTCACCGCCAAGACGAATGCTTCCGCTGCATATACACGTCAGGCTGATATCTATTCTTTCGGACTCAGCCTGTATCAGATGATGAACAACGGATATCTCCCGTTCGAGGAAGAATCGACACCGTCCGATGCAATGGACAGGAGACTCGCCGGAGAGCCGCTGCCGCCTCCGTGCATGGCAAGTCAGGATTTCGGCAGGATAATTCTCCGTGCCTGTGAGTATTCACCGGCTATGAGATATCAGACAATGGACGAGATGCTCGCAGATATCGAGTCAGGCAGAACGAACACCAATATGGCAAATATTCCGGCATATCAGCCGATGCCTGCCCCTCAGCCTGTAGTTCAGCAGCCTGCTGCACCTGTTATGCAGCCGCAGTATCAGACACCGCCTCCTTATCAGTATCAGACAACGCAGAATCCCTTTGTAACGACATATCCGCTTACTCAGCCGGAAAAGGGAAAAAGCCGCCTGAAAACGGCTGCGTTTGCGGCGGTCGGTCTTTTAGCCGCTCTTGCCGTGGTGATATCGTGCTATTCGCTGCTTATCAATAAAAAGGACGACGATGACGACGGCGGCAGAGCTAAAGCTCCCGTGCAGACTGCGGCGGCTGACAATGCAGAAGCTTCTTCCCCGACAGAAGCCGCTTCGGAGATCGTTACCGGAACACAGGGCGAGACTCAGGAGGAACAGCCGGACGAACAGGACGAAGAAACATCAGAGGAACAGACCGAAAATGAGACAGACGAAAAGTCTGATGAAAGCTCCGCAGAAGAGCCGGACGAAAGTTCCGCAGAAGGTTCAGCTCCTCAGCAGCCGACAGCAGGAGAGTGGAGCGACTGGAGCGAGACTGCTCCGAGACAGTCACAGGGCATCGAGATCGAGCAGAAGACTCAGTACAGCTATTGTACGCTCAGTACCGAGCAGAAATATTCCGGCTGGGGAAACTGGGGCGTATGGCAGGATCAGCCGATATCTTCCAACGACCTGACCGATGTTGAGACGAAAACTGTCTATTGCTATGATGTGGAACACTATAAGCTGACAGGCAGAAAAAGTCCGTATTACTGCAAGATCATCGATGTTACAATGGTGTCGATCGTCGCCATATATAATAACGAGCACGGCATCGATAATGATACTGATCCTAAAATAAAAGCAGTGACAAATATTGTAAAAGAAATCCGGAATTACTCTGATGATGAACTGTGCCGCGAGGTCAGCCGTGATGGTCTGACTCTTGTTCATGAATCAAAAACGATCGAGAGTGATGCGAACCTTAATATCAGCAGCGGCAGTCTGTCGTATGATAACGAAGAATGGTTCTGCAATAATAATTATACAAAACAAAAATACCGTTCAAGATCAAGAAGCCTTGTCACTGAAACAGTCCGCTCTGACTGGAGCGAATATTCCGATAACCAGATATCTGCCGGCTCAAATACCGAAGTCCGCACAAGGACACTCTACCGCTGGAGAACTGTCTCCTGACCACCGCCCTGCTGCTTGCGAGCGGTATCTGTAGGGAAGTGTATGTCTTTTGTGGGGGAAACCTTTCTGAGGAAAGGTTCCGCCAACAGCGGCGGGTACCCTCTGTCCTTCGGACATCTCCCT
>CADBQF010000171.1 GCA_902796705.1 Ruminococcus flavefaciens | reverse complement strand
GCTATCGTGAGCGTCCCGTCAGGGGAAATTTCATGTTAAAAGTCTTTGGAAAGGGGTGTGGGGAAGAACCTTTCCTCAGAAAGGTTTTCCCCACAAAAGATACACGCTTCCCTATGGGTAAGAAAAACAGGGAGTCCGGTGTTTGTTATACACATATATATTCGAGTATCCTGCTAAGTTGTTCGTCGGAGATGCTCTGGACGAGGCGGAGTTCGTACACATTTCTGAAACCTTCGAGTTCGTCACGGAGGGCAATGATCTCATCGGCTTCTTCCTCGCCTATATCGGGAAGGAGCATGAGCAGTTCACGGTCGGCGGTATTCACGTTTATGGGAACGACTTCTTCAAGGGTGACGATATGTTCAGTCTCCGGCGGAGGCGGGGGAGGAGGAGGTTCTTCCGGGTTGAAAGTATCCTGAACGGGAGCAGGCGGCTCGGTGACTTCTTCATATACGGGAGAGACGACATATATCATATCCCTGATGCCGTTGAATATACCTTCTCCGATGCCGTTTATCTCCATTATTTCCTCAATATTGCGGAAACCTCCGTGAGACTCTCTGTAGCTGATGATCTCGCCTGAAAGCACTTCGCCTATTCCGGGCAGGAGCATGAGTTCTTCCTGTGAAGCTGCGTTCAGATCAAGATAGAGTATCTCCGTGACTATTTCGGTGACCGGCTCGGAAGTAGTTTCCTCTGTTGTTTCAGAAGCGGCTTCGGTAGTAGGTGCAACGTATATTTTTGACTGTGTCTTTTTCTTTTCTGATGCAGTCTTCTTGGAAGATGAAGTTGTGATAGCTTGGTCTGACTGGTAGATGATGACAGTTTTATCCTTTTTGTCGGCTTTAGCGACCATGCAGATCATTCCGGAAAGGAGAAGAAGGCAAACGGACATGAGCAGGGCAAATTTATCGACTGAGTCGAGCTTTTTATCATCTTTCATATACGTTATCACCACCTTTGATTATTTTTATCTATTATATCATAGAATTACAGAAATAGCAATAGATACATAAAAAACAATGCACCGGAATTATTTTTCATTCTACTTGCATTATTCTATAAAATATTGTATAATAAAATAAATATTTCCTTGAAGGAGGTTTTGCCTTATGATATGTGCAAGATGCGGAAAACCAATGCACACCGGAGAATTCAAAATGGAAGTCCGGAGTGCTGACAGCGGTATCTACCATACATACCCTGTCGCTGCATGGTACATGGACGGTGAAAAATACTGTGAGACCAATCAGGATTCGACAGTGGGGTATTACTGCCCTGACTGCGGACTTATGGCAGGAGTTTTCCTATCGACAAGACCTGTCGGTTTTCTCGGAAGGTTCAACAAGGATCTGGACGATAATATCGACAAACTGCCGGTCAAGGTATGCCCTTTCTGTGAAAAGGAGATAGACATAGACTATCCGAGATGTCCGCACTGCGGATTCGTCTTCGAGATAATATAAAGGCAGTATAACGCTATTGCCTGAAAATGGAGGATAATATTATGACTTACAAAGAAAGCTTCATCAGATTCATGGTAGACTGCGGTGTTCTCACTTTCGGTGAATTCACACTCAAGAGCGGAAGAAAAGCTCCCTATTTCATCAACTGCGGCAATTACAAGACAGGAGCTCAGCTCGCTAAGCTCGGTGAATACTATGCAGAGTGCATACATGAGAACAATATCCCTGTAGAGACTCTCTTCGGCCCTGCTTATAAGGGAATACCGCTCGCAGTATCGGCTGTTGTTGCTCTCAGCAATAAATTCGGCATAGATGTATCATACTGCTTCGACAGAAAAGAGGCAAAAGACCACGGCGAGGGCGGTATGTTCGTAGGAAAGACTCTCACTGACGGCGAGAAAGTCGTTATCATCGACGATGTTATGACTTCCGGAAAGGCTCTCCGTGAGTCTATGCCCAAGCTCAAAGGTGCTGCTGATGTAGATGTGACAGGAATGGTCATCACTGTTGACAGAATGGAAAAGGGTACAGGAGAGCTTTCTGCTGTACAGGAGGTAAAGCGTGACTTCGGCGTGACTGTATACCCGATAGTTACAATGGAGGACATAATCGAAGCTATAAAGAATGATATCGTTCCCGGTAAGGAGTACCTCGGCAAGATGCTCGAATACCGTGCAGCTTACGGCATCTGACAGGAGGGACAGCTATGGATCTTCCTATGAGACCGGGACTGGATACCATTCCTGCCGATGAGCAGAAAAGGTATGAGAGCGAGGATAAAGAGATCATTGCCGTTGTCGGAAGCGGCTCAAGAGGTGCTTATCTCAGCAATGACTACTGGGTAGCTTCGGCAGATGTTATAGGATATGCTTTTTCCGAAAAGCCCGAAGAGCTTCACGAACTGAAAACACGTCTTGTATGGGCAAAGGCAAAGGATTCAAAAGAAAAGTCCCCGTTTGAAAAAGAGACTGTCTACCGTGTAAAAGTGCGTTTTCCGCTGGAAAAAGACGGCATGACAGGCGATGAACTTATCAGCCGCATGGGTGTGTACGTAACACAGATCATCTCATGCGGAGAGAGCAATGCACAGACAGAAGCTCTCCTGAACGAGTACAAAAAGGAGATCTTCATAGATTCTCCTGTCCTCGGAAAGCTCGTTCTCGACAAGGGACTTGGATCGTATATGGGCAACGCAAAGTGGAACGGCAGCGATATAGATATACTCATCGATCACGATGAAGACACTGAGGAAAGCATACCCATGCTGGAGGAGTTCTTCAGGAATTCCGCTGAAAATGACGCTGTTCTCCGTAAATTCGCCGCATCAGAGCTTACAGGTTTAGCTAATGAATGGCTTGCAGATTCAGAAGACGGCGATGAAGAGAAACAGAAAGAGATAACCGAAGAGGAATTTGCAAGAAGGATATCTCCGGACGGCATCAATTTTTCCTCTGACGGAACGTATTCATTCTATTTCTATGATGACGATATGTTCTGGGGACACAGCGTAACAGTATACGGAAGTGTAACAGAAGGCCCGGACGAAGCAAATATCGAGGGATAGAACCGTGAACAGGAAAGTTATCGCAGTACATCGGATACTCTTTTATTCAAATGTTCTGCTGATCGTGACTGGACTGGTATACTTCCTGATGAAGTGGGGGAGCCTT
>CADBQF010000170.1 GCA_902796705.1 Ruminococcus flavefaciens | reverse complement strand
TTCACTGATTTCTGGAGAGAGGGAGTTCTATCGTGAAGATGCTTCCCTTTCCGGGCGTGCTTTCCACACGAATGCTTCCGCCGTGGTAGGCGACTCCGTGCTTGACTATGGACAGGCCGAGTCCTGTACCCTTTATCTGCCTTGAACGGCTTTTGTCCACACGATAGAAACGCTCGAAGATACGCTCTGTCTCACGGGGCGGTATGCCGATGCCTGTATCGCTGACTGTTATCAGAGCCTTTGTCGGGATATGGGATATCTTTATCTCGACATTTCCTCCGTCGCCGTTGTACTTTACGGCATTGTCGCAGAGATTGGATATCATCTCATCGAGAATTATGCGGCTTCCGGTAACGGTGATATGCTCTCCCCTGAGCGAGATGCTGACATTCTTTTCTGCCGCCTGATTAGCAAAGCGTCTGACTATCTCCTCAGAAAGCTCATAGATATCGACCTCTGAATCCTCATGCGGAGCTGAACCCTCATCGAGTTTCGAGAGCGACACGATATCATTTATCAGAGCGATAAGTCTTTCTGCTTCGCTCCGGATATTTCCTGCAAATTCTTCTGTGTCCTCCGGCTTTACCATTCCGGAGGCTATCATATCAGCCGTGCCGTATATCGTCGTAAGCGGAGTTTTCAGCTCATGAGAGACATTCGATGTGAACTCACGACGCATCGTTTCGAGTTCGAGTTTATCTGTGATATCGTGGATAAAAACGACTATGCCGCCGACTGTCTCCCCTGCCTTTGACGGGCTTGCGATGACCTCACATTCGCCGGCAGAAGTCTTGACCGTGCATGATGAGCGTCTGCCGCCCATTGCGTCCTGTATACATCTCCTGAAATGTTCCGCATTGTTGAGCGAGAAGATGCTCTGCTGTTCCGCAGGGACTTCCGTTCCGAGGAGGTCTGCCGCACCTGTATTGCACGCAAGGATATTCATTTTAGGGCCGACGATGATAAGGCCTTCGCTCATGCTCTCCGTTATCATGCTGAACTGTTCACGGCTTCGGCGGAGTTCGGCTATCTGGCGGCTGATACGCTTGTTCTGCGTGCGTATCTTATCGATAAGCGGAGATATCTCCTTGTAGCTCTTTTTTATCTTCGGAGCGTCAAGGTCGATGTCATTGATCGGGCGGACGATGTTTTTCGACATTTTCAACGCAAAAAGCACCGATATAAGCCCCACCGCCAAAAGTATCAACAGCATCGGCTGAAGCACCGTGACCGTATGTGCGAGCATGGACGGCTGAACTACGGATATATGCAGGATATCGCCGTTTTTCAGGCGGAGTGCATAGTTTATCGAATCGCTCATGGGATCGGCTTCTTTTTTACGGAAGACGACTCTGCCCGTGACGTGACATTCGTGTATCTCCGGACTGCGGACGATATCTTCTGTATCAGTCCCGCCTGTGCCGGAATCGTATTTCAGCTCTCCCTGCGGCGAACATATAACTGCGTGGATATCATGGAATTCGCAGTCTTCAAGCGATGCCATTCCTGCGGAATCTATCATATGTGCGATCATCTCCGCCTCGTTGCGGACTCCCCTTGAAGAGCGGACATCAAGGTGTCTTCCGATGAATACGACTTCTATCAGGAGAGATACTATTACCGAAAGAGCCGAGAGCAGAACGATGCTCCTCATTATTTTCTTAGTCATCAGCAATATCCTCCGCCTTGTAGCCTGCACCTCTGATAGTCCGTATCATCTCACCGCAGTTTCCGAGTTTTGAACGCAGAGTACGTATATGCACGTCAACAGTCCGGCTCTCGCCCTGAAAATCATATCCCCATATCTTCTGCAAAAGCGTATCACGGGAAAAGACCTCGCCCTTATGACGTACAAGAAGCAGGAGCATCTCGTACTCTTTCAGTGTGAGCTTTACTTTTTCGCCGTCAGCGATAACTTCATGCTTTGAGGGAAATATCACCAGTCCGCCCATAGTCAGCGACTCCGCACCTGCACGGCTGCTTCTCCGGAGAAGTGCCTTTATCCGTGAGATAAGCTCCTTAGCTCCGAAAGGCTTGGCGATATAGTCATCAGCACCGCTGTCAAGACCTTCCACCTTGTCATACTCCGTGCTTTTGGCAGTAAGCATTATTATAGGGAGAGTTTCAGTCTCCGGAGCGGCACGAAGTTTTTTCAATATAGTCAGACCGTCCTCCTCCGGGAGCATAATATCGAGCAGGAGAAGTTCGGGGAGAGTTTTTTCCATTGCCTTGTACATCTGAGAGGGAAGTTCAAAGCCTTCCGCATCATAACCGGAACTTTTCAGAGCATAGAGAACGAAGCTCCTGATACCGGGATCGTCTTCGAGAAGATAGATCATACTGCACCTCCTTTGGGTTATGATTATATTATACAACTGAACGGGGAATATTTCAACGGATAATTCAGAAACAAAAAAATAAAACCGCCGGAGGCGGCATAATGGGAGTCAAGCTGAGCCAGCTTGCACGGAGTGTGCGTTGTGAGATCCTCACTTCGTTCGGTACACAACGGAACCGCTTAGTCCGTTGATAGTCTTTACAGACGGGTAGTCTTCCTTCGCTCAGTCCTTAG
>CADBQF010000169.1 GCA_902796705.1 Ruminococcus flavefaciens | reverse complement strand
TACACAAGCGGAAAACTCGGCGTTATGCTCGCAGCCTCGGAAATGGCAGGAGCAGGACTTATCAGCCTGTAATTGTTACAAAATAATCTCTTTAGACATCTTAAATATTACAGAAAAAATACAAATTCCGACGATTTCGTAATAAGATGTCTAAAGCGGTTGACTTTTTTCTTTATTACTGATAAAATAGATATGATACAGATAATGCCTTGCCCTGCCGTGAAATACAGATATGCAGGGATATGCGTGTTCTGTGTCCCGTAATTTTTAGTGCAAAAGGAGGAGCTGCTTTGGGAGAACGCAAATTCTGTTACAAGTGTATGGAACGGTACGACGCAGAGCTGACTGTCTGCCCGTCCTGCGGTTATGATGAGAATACACCTCATAATCCCATGTACATCGCCCCAGGGACAATACTCCATGACAGATATCTTGTAGGGATACTCCAGGACTTCAACGGTGAGGGTGCAACTTATGTATGTCACGATATGTCAACTGACTGCCGTGTCCTCATCAGGGAATATATGCCTGTGCATCTCTGCACCCGTGTGAAGAACAAGGCGACTATAAGCGTCAACTATAATGATCTCGCATTATATAAATCATTCATGGCTGAGTATACCGAGATGAACAAGCACCTCGCAAGACTCAGGAACAATTCAAATATCAATCCCATTCTCGATATGTTCGCTGAAAATAATACTACATATACAGTATACGAATATATCGACGGCGTGAAGATGCTCGATTACCTCAAGGACAATGCCGGAGAGATAAGCTGGGAGCAGCTCGCAAAGATATTCCCGCCGCTCCTGACTACGATAGGCATTCTCCACAATGCAGGTATAATACACCGTGCTATCAGTCCCGATACGGTCTATATCAACGATAAGGGCGAACTGAAGCTCACGGCTTTCTGTATATCTTCCGCAAGAACGGTCGATGCCGGTCTTGAATATGAGCTTTTCAAGGGATATGCAGCACCGGAGCAGTATTCTTCCGCAACGAGCAGCCGTCAGGGTTCGTGGACAGATATCTACGGAATATGTGCGTTGATGTACAGGGCGTTGACAGGCTGTATGCCGGTAGATTCGCTCAGCCGTCTGAAACATGACGACCTTTGTGCCCCGCATATGCTCAATTCAAGGATACCGGAACACGTTTCAAACGTAATAATGCAGGGTATGAATCCTTCCGGCCAGGACAGGATACAGACTATCACCGAACTCGTCACAAAGCTCTTTGAGCAGCCGGCAGTTTCAAGACCTGTACAGCCGGTTCAGCAGATGCAGCCGGAACAGAGAGTCTACAGGGAGAGTTATCCCGACCAGATGGATCGCCAGCCTGTAAGATATCAGGGGCCTCCTCCGCAGGAGTATTACCCCGATCCGCAGAGAAACGGCGGCTACAGATATGAACGTGTCAATACGGTAGATAAGATAAAAGTCCCGATAATCATCGGCGTGCTTCTTATCGCTATACTTATGATAATCGGTGTGTTCGTCTTCAATGCGATGAGCGGAGTAGGCGATGACAGCGACGAACTCAACGGAAGATCTTCTTCCTCAACGGACAATGTTGTGAGCGACGATCCGGAAGATGAGGAAAATACCGAAATCAGCGATACTATAATCCCCGATCTCGTCGGAAAGTTCTATGACTATACCGAGGAGAACTACAAGGATTACTTCAAGTTCGAGGCTATATATGAGTACAACGACGATTACGAAGTTGACATGATATTCTGGCAGAATTACGATCCGGGCGAGCAGGTAGCCGCCGGTACGACTATCAGAGTAAAAGTCAGCAAGGGCAAGGAGTCGGCAGAGATCCCCGAATATGAGGGAATGACTATCACCCAGTACGAAAAGGAACTCAAAAAAGCCGGCATATCGAACTATTCCAAGATCGCTACTTCCGCTGCATACTACGGCGAGCCGAATGATGTCGTTCAGCTTCAGGTAGAGGGCAAGGTCGTATATCCGGGCAGCGTATTCAGCAACAAGGAAGGCAAGAAGCTGATCGTATACTATATCACCGACGATGCCGATATCATCGGCGGCTTCGATCCTAATCAGAATATCTATATCGATGACGGCGGAGAGAGCCAGACAACGACTCAGTATCAATATATACCGCCTGCGACTACAGCTCCGGCATATGTAGAGCCTGTAACACAAGCACCTGAGCCGGTTACACAGGCACCCGAACCCGTGACACAGGCACCCGAACCGGTGACACAGGCTCCGCCTGTCGATCCGCCTACACAGGCTCAGGGCGGCGAAGATCCGAACGTTCCGCCTTCGTGGTAATGATCCGGTCAGAAAACTGAATAAAAAATAATTCCCCTGACGGGACGCCGGCATTAAATGCCGTCTGTAAGCGTCCTGTCAGGGGAAAGTTTTTTACAGCTTTATCAGCCCTGTTGTTTAAGTTTTCCTATGAGATATTTTCCGGTGTATGAAGCGGGGCAGGCTGCTACTTCTTCCGGCGTTCCCTCAGCGACGATCTTTCCGCCGCCGTCGCCTCCCTCCGGGCCTAAGTCGATAATATGGTCTGCGACCTTTATAACGTCAAGATTATGTTCTATCACAAGGACGGTATTTCCCTGTTCGGTAAGGCTCTGCAATACTTCGATGAGCTTGTGTACATCGGCTGTGTGGAGTCCCGTCGTCGGCTCGTCAAGGATATAAATAGTCTTTCCTGTTGCACGCTTGGAAAGCTCAGTCGAGAGCTTGACTCTCTGTGCTTCACCGCCGGAGAGCGTCGTTGCAGGCTGGCCTATCTTGATATATCCAAGACCGACTTCCTGCAAAGTTTTCAGTTTGCGTGCTATCTTCGGGAGATGCTCAAAGAAATCCACACCCTCGTCTACAGTCATTTCAAGGACATCGTAGATCGATTTTCCCTTGTAGTGGACTTCGAGCGTTTCACGGTTGTACCGCTTTCCCTTGCAGACTTCACAGGGAACATATATATCCGGCAGGAAGTGCATCTCTATCTTGATGATGCCGTCGCCCTCGCAGGCTTCACATCTTCCGCCCTTAGTGTTGAACGAGAATCTTCCGCTCGTATAGCCGTGAGCCTTTGCATCGGGAGTCTGGGCGAAAAGTTCCCTTATATCGGTAAATACTCCCGTATACGTCGCCGGATTGGAGCGAGGTGTCCTGCCTATCGGTGACTGATCTATACATATCACCTTGTCAAGTTCTTCGATGCCCTCCATAGAGGTGAATTTTCCGGCTTTGATCTTGGCACGGTTGAGCTTTGCGGCGAGGTGCTTGTAGATGACCTCATTCACGAGAGATGATTTTCCCGAACCTGAAACTCCTGTGACGCATATGAATTTTCCGAGCGGTATCTGAACATCGATATTGTCGAGATTATGTTCGCTCGCTCCCCTGACAGTGAGGAATTTTCCGTTTCCCTGTCTGCGTGTCTCCGGGACAGGTATCTTCTTCTTTCCGCTGAGATACTGACCTGTAATGGAATCCCTGCATTTCAGGAGCTTGTCAACAGTTCCGGAGAATACGACGTTTCCGCCGTTCACGCCTGCTCCGGGGCCGATATCGACTACATAGTCTGCGGAGAGGATAGTATCATCGTCATGCTCGACTACAATGAGAGTATTTCCGAGGTCACGAAGCTTTTTCAGAGTAGCAATGAGTTTGTCGTTGTCACGCTGATGAAGACCGATGCTCGGCTCGTCGAGGATATACAGAACTCCCACGAGCGACGAACCTATCTGAGTTGCAAGGCGTATCCTCTGGCTCTCGCCGCCTGAAAGCGTTCCCGATGAACGTGACAGCGTGAGGTATTCAAGACCGACGCTCTTGAGGAATCCGAGTCTTTCCTTTATCTCCTTGATTATCCTCTCACCGATGAAAATATCATTTCCGGAGAGGTCAAGGCTGTTGAAGAATTCCAGCGAATCCTTGACGGAAAGATCTGTAAGCTCGCTGATATTCTTGTTTCCGACTGTGACGGCAAGATATTCCTCACGGAGTCTTTTTCCCTTGCAGGCAGGGCATTCCACTTCGCTCATGCACTCTTCGATCTCGGCTTTGGAGTATTCGCTGTTCGTTTCCCTGTAGCGTCTTTCAAGGTTATTGATGACACCCTCGAACGGAGTCTCATACTTTCCTCCGCCGAGCGACTTCGGGCGGACGAGTTCGAGTTTTTCATCTCCCGTGCCGTAGAGGAAAATATCCAACTGGCTCTTTTTGAGCTTCTTCACCGGAACATCGAGGGGAATATCATATTTCTTCGATATCGCCTTATAGTACAGAGTTGCTATCGATGTCTCGTCAAGACTGTTCCAGCCGGAAGCTTTTATAGCTCCGCCCATTATGCTCAGGTCACGGTTTGGTATTATAAGATCAGGATCGATATGCCTGAACACGCCCAGTCCCGTACACTTCGGACAAGCACCGATAGGATTGTTGAACGAGAACATGACCGGTTCAAGGTCGCCTATGCTTATGTTATGCTCCGGGCAGGCGTAATTCTGCGAGAAGAGCATCTCCTCGCCGTCGATGACATCGACGAGTGCAAGTCCGCCCGTCAGACCGAATACTGTTTCAAGGCTGTCGGTGATACGTGACTCTATTCCGTCCTTGATGACGATACGGTCAACGATTATCTCGATATTGTGCTTCTTGTTCTTGTCGAGCTTTATCTCTTCACCGAGGTCGTACATTATCCCGTCGATACGCACACGGACGAATCCCGAACGCCTTGCACTGTCGAGTTCCTTGGCGTACTGACCTTTTCTTCCACGGACTATGGGAGCGAGGAGCTGCAACTTCGTACCCTTCGGAAGCTCCATTATCGTATCGACTATCTGGTCTATCGACTGCTGTGATATCTCACGTCCGCAGACAGGGCAGTGAGGAACGCCTATCCTTGCATAGAGGAGTCGGAGATGATCGTATATCTCCGTTACCGTGCCTACTGTTGAACGTGGGTTCTTTGATGTGGTCTTCTGGTCGATAGATATTGCAGGGGAGAGTCCGTCTATGCTGTCAACGTCCGGTTTTTCCATTTGTCCGAGGAACATTCTCGCATACGAAGAAAGGCTCTCGACGTATCTTCTCTGACCGTCGGCATATATCGTATCAAAGGCAAGCGAGGATTTTCCCGAACCGGAAAGACCGGTCATGACGATGAGCTTATCTCTCGGAAGCTCCACATCGATATTTTTAAGATTGTTCTCTCTTGCACCTTTTATGATGATCTTGTCAGTCATATATTATCCTTTCAGCTCCTTTATCTTGTCACGGAGATAGGCAGCGTGTTCAAATTCGAGCATCTTTGCGGCATTCTTCATCTCTATGGTGAGACGGTCGATGAGCTGCTGCTTCTCGGCAGCGGACATCTTCTTCTTTTTGGTCTTCTCGTCAACTTTCTTCTTTGAAGTTATCTCAAGAACGTCACGTATATCCTTGATTATCGTCTTCGGGACTATGCCGTGTTCCTTGTTGTAGGCGATCTGAAGGCTGCGGCGGCGTTCTGTCTCCATGATAGCACGCTCCATAGAACCTGTGACGGAATCGGCGTACATGATGACTTTTCCCTCACTGTTTCGGGCAGCACGTCCTATCGTCTGTATGAGAGAAGTCTCGCTTCGCAGGAAGCCTTCCTTGTCGGCATCGAGTATAGCTATCAGGCTCACCTCCGGGATATCAAGTCCCTCACGGAGAAGATTTATACCGACAAGCACGTCGAATACTCCGCTTCGCAGGTCTTTGATTATCTCCATTCGCTCGATAGTATCGATATCATGGTGGAGGTAGCGTACCTTTACACCGAGGTTCTCGTAGTAGGAAGTCAGATCTTCCGCCATTTTCTTTGTGAGAGTCGTCACGAGGACTCTCTCGTTCTTGGCGGAGCGTATATTTATCTCAGAGAGCAG
>CADBQF010000168.1 GCA_902796705.1 Ruminococcus flavefaciens | reverse complement strand
TGCCTGAGCGTCCCGTCAGGGGAAATTTGACGCTGAAAGTTTTAGGAAAGGGGTTTGGGGAAGAACCCTTTTTCAAAAGGGTTTTCCTCATAATAGGTACATACTTCAATGCCGGTAAAGACCATTTTTCATTTATTATCACACATCGGCAGGGGCGACTGTGTAGAGTTTTTTTCCGCCGTGTCCGCCGAAGATCTGCCATTTTCCGGCACCGAGGCGGCTGAAAAGTGCTTTGCGTTCTGCTGCACAGAGAGTCCTGTCGGTATCTACAGATGTCATAAGGATCGGAGCATAGCGGTTATACTCTGCCTGCTGAGCTGTCATATCTTTCATATTGATGAAAATATCTCCTGTAAAGGCTATGCAATGCTCGAAATCTATGAGGACTGATTCTCCGGCAAGATGACCGCCTTTTCCCTCATAAAGCTCGAAGTGGAGTTCTCCGATATCAAGATATCCTGTCTGGCAGAGTGCCTGTCCGATCTCCTTGTCTTCACCGACAACCGTTACTTTTGCAGGATCGACTGTCTGATATGATGTAAGAACTTTACAAATACGGATATACGGCCTGTGCAGAGGATTCATCTCACGGAAGCCGTCATTCCCCTCATATTCGAGCCTAAGACACTCTGCACTTCTTGAACTTGCATATATCTCGTCAAATACAGGAAGAAGCCCGCAGTGGTCTACATCGGCATGGGTGATGAAAACTCTTTTTTCCATGCTGTCAAATCCGGGAACTATATTTCTTATCACAGGGAGCATCTCGTCTTTATAGCAGGCATATCCTGTATCGATGAAAAGGCACTCTCCCCTGCTCATGATGATAGCTGTATTGCTTCCGCAGGGAGGTTCGATAAGAGTGACCGATGTATCGGGCGTGATCTGATGGACGGTTACTCTCGGATCGAAATTTTTTCCCCTTGATGCCGCAAGGAGTGCAGCAAATCTGCTTATGCTGTCAAAAGTCCTGTACGGAGAAACTCCCGATTCGTCAAGAGTCTGCATGGCAAGGTTAGTATTCACAATAAGCTCGTTCCTTGAATCCTCTGATATCTCCATTGCCGAAGAAAGCTCTCCCACGAAATTATTATAGAAAAAACTGTTATCATATATCTTATCCGCATGGTTATAGTCTATCACACGGACGCTGCATATTTTTCTTGCTGCTTCGATGAATTCGTTTATCCTGTCGCTGTCATTTGAGAGAAGTCCCATTTTAAACAGCTGATATTCCGTGCCGTTCTCCTGCGAACTGATATACGATATATTGAAGCTGAAATCGTTTATCAGTTCAAGCACCGATGTAACGCTTCCCGGAACATCAGGAAGGCGGAATTCGAGCAGTACGATGCTCCGGTCTTCTTCGCCGCACTGAAGATAACCTATCCTTTCAAGCTCCTGATATGCCTTTTCAAGCTGTGACGGTGTTCCCTCTGCATCAATGAACAGCAGATGTGAATCAACTGCCTTGTTATAGCTAACTCGTGTTATATTTATCCCAAGAGATGCAAAACATCTGCTTGCCTTTAAAAATGCCCCTATATGATTCGGCATTCTCGTTACAAAAGTCTTATTCATATCTTTACCTCCTGAAAACTTTGATATCAACTATATTATAATAAATACCTGACTCTGTGTCAAGAAAAGCATATTATAAAAAATTCTCAAAAACACTTGACAAATCAAAGAAGCAGATGTATAATAAACTCATATTTTACGAAAGGAAGGTGAACTCTATGACATTCGCTGTATATTTTCACAACTCAACATCAACTGTATACCACAACGAACGGAGTTTGCCTGCATTGCCGTAACCTACGCCTGAGAGCGTGTATATCAACGGTGTCCGTAATGCACTCCCATACCTGTGTGGGGGTGCTTTTTTTGTGCAGGCAGAAAGGATATCTATGTTAATTCTCAACGGAAAATACAATTCTGCAAAAGTGTTCACTGATGTTATCGAACAGGACGCTGTAAAACAGATAATCACATTTTGCAGCCAGAAAATGAGCGAAGGTTCTTCTGTACGCATCATGCCCGATGTCCATGCAGGTGCAGGCTGTACCGTAGGTACTACAATGACTGTCACCGATAAAGTTATCCCCGATCTCGTCGGAGTTGATATCGGCTGCGGTATGGAAACTGTCATGCTAAAAGAAAAACACATCGAGCTGATGAAGCTCGACAAGCTCATACGCTCATCTATCCCCTCCGGATTTGCAGTAAGGAAAAAAGCTCACAGATACAACGAAAAAACTGCCATAGAACTGCTTTACTGCTTCGATCATATCGATCCGCTCCGTGCAGAGCTGAGTCTCGGTACGCTCGGCGGAGGCAACCACTTTATCGAAGCTGACAAAGACGATGACGGAAACATCTACATCGTGATACACTCCGGTTCACGTCACCTCGGTGTGGAAGTTGCCAGATATTACCAGAACGAAGCATTCAGAAGACTCAATAAATGCTCCGACAAAGAGCAGAACGAACTCATCGAACGGCTGAGAGCTGAAGGAAAACAAAAACAGATACAGTCCGAGCTTAAAAAGCTCAAAAACACCAAGACCACTGATATCCCCAAGCACCTTGCCTACTGTGAGGGAGAACTCTTTGAGCAGTATATCCACGATATGAAAATAGTCCAGCAGTTCGCTCTCCTCAACCGTCAGGCAATGATGACCGATATCATCAAAGGAATGGGACTGCATATCAGGGAACAGTTTTCGACTATACACAACTACATCGATACGGATAATATGATACTCCGCAAAGGTGCTGTTTCTGCTCAGGCAGGAGAAACGCTCATTATCCCGATAAATATGCGTGACGGCAGCCTTATCTGCACCGGAAAAGGCAACCCCGACTGGAACTATTCTGCTCCTCACGGTGCAGGCAGACTCATGTCACGTTCACAGGCAAAGCAGAGTTTTACTGTATCAGAATTCAAAAAGCAGATGAACGGTATCTATACAACATCTGTCAGCCAGTCTACTCTTGATGAGTGTCCCATGGCTTACAAATCTATGGAAGATATCGTTGATAATATCTCTGATACAGCATCTGTAGACACTATCATAAGACCTATCTACAATTTCAAGGCAGGTGAAGAATAATGGAAAGATTTATCCCGTTTGAAAAGCTCAGCAAAAAGGAACAGAAAAAGCTCAACAGCCAGAAACGCCGTGACTGGAACGGTATCGATCCGGCTACCCGTGTAGTTCCGGACAAGAGAAAGATCTATCAGCGTCATCCGAAACACCGCTCCGCACCCGACTGCGAATAAAAAATTCCCGGAGTTCCAGGGAGATACCATGTATCTTCCCCGCTCCGGGAATATTTTTTAATGTTCAGGATAATATCCGTTTCATCACTTGAATACTGCAAGAAGGAATCCTGCTGCGATAGCTGAACCGATAACTCCGGCAACGTTCGGGCCCATTGCGTGCATGAGCAGGAAGTTCTTCGGATTTGCTTTCTGTCCTTCCATCTGGGATACTCTTGCTGCCATAGGAACTGCCGATACGCCGGCTGAACCGATGAGCGGATT
>CADBQF010000167.1 GCA_902796705.1 Ruminococcus flavefaciens | reverse complement strand
CCTCTGATGATGTGGTAACGCACACCAGGGAGATCCTTTACACGTCCGCCTCTGATGAGAACGACGCTGTGCTCCTGAAGGTTGTGGCCGATACCCGGAATGTAAGATGTTACTTCATATCCGTTTGTGAGCTTAACTCTGGCGATCTTTCTCATAGCTGAGTTCGGCTTCTTAGGTGTAGCTGTTCTTACAGCAGTGCAAACGCCTCTCTTCTGAGGTGAGCTGAGGTCGATCTGAGTCTTCTTCTTAGCGTTGTAGCCCTTCTGGAGAGCAGGAGCTGTTGACTTGACCTCCAGATCTTTTCTGCCCTTACGGACGAGCTGGTTAAATGTAGGCATATTCTTCCTCCTTTTCCTGAATATTGCGTGCTTTCAGATGCACACTTCAATTATTATATACCAAAAAAAGCGGCTTGTCAAGAGTTTCCTCAAAAAAGCCGCTTTCTCTTTTATATTTTGTTATTTACGCTGTGAGCTGAGAGCCATTTCCGCTCCCTTGTAAGGCATTATCTACAATCTGTATTTGTTATTTCTCAAAGGAAGGTGATGCTGTGATATCCCCGCCCAGTTCTGCCCTGATGAAGGTAAACACGCTGTCGCCGTCCTTCATTATGAGCTTTCCGTCTGAAAATTCATAGCTGTACGATATCAGATCCTCGCTTGCTCTGATAATGGTCATAACGTTGTTCTCTGCCGTAAAATCACAGTATTCCGATGTATGCACATACGGTATCCCGTTTACGATAAGCATATTTACAACAAAATGCTCTTTGCCCTCGAAATAGTTGTACGAGCCGCCTGTTATTTTGTAAGTTCCGTCAACGCTGTTTTCATCTCCGGACTCTTTCTCCAGTGTCAGAACTGTTTCTTCTTCATTTGAAACAGAAAGGTTCTTTCCGTCATATACGACAGTATCTTCTAAGCCGTCACTGTCAAGGAGTGCTTTTGTTTCTGTTATCTTAACGAAAGGAAGTGCCCGTTCAAAAATTTCAACTTTACCGTCTGCTCTGAAGTTCATGATATCATTGAAGCCGTCTTCTCTCCACAGTCCTACGACATTTTCATCTATCTTCCGGACAGGCTGAACTATGGAGATCTGCATCTCGTTTGCGTACCATTCCATGAAGCCGAGTTTTCCGCCGTTTACATTATACGCATAGTATGAAAGTATGAGCGAAGCATCTGATGCGTCGATAGAACCGTCGGAATTCACATCTGCGAACTTTCTCGATGCCGCATTGAATTCAGGTCTGTCGTCGTTCATGAGTGCGGTATATTCAACAAGCACGTTCGATGCGTCGGAAGCGTCTATCGTTCCGTCAAGATCGACATCGCCCATTTCTGTACCTTCGGGTATTGCCACGCCGAGGATCTGCGTGAATCCACGTCCTCCCGAACGGGAATTCCGTGACCAGCTCGCCGGGTGGCTGTCTTCCATGCGGTAATTTCCGGGCGGAAGTATGATATCCGGGAATATGTACCAGTTCACGTCATTTCTTCCCGAACCATTGCCGTATTTTACCTTGTTCGTGTATACTGTCTCGCCTGTGTCGGTGTTCACGATGCCTATGGTCTGTGCCGCCTTGTCGTAATCGAATTCATCTGCGTTCCAGTGATAATCCCATACCGCACTGATGCAGGTATCTGTCTCAAGGGTGAACTCTGTGGGAGCTGACGGCTGATTGCCGACGCTTGATGAATTGACGATATCGAATACTTTGCCGTCTCTTAAATAAAGCCGTGAATACTTCTCGTCGGGAGTCTCGTCGTCTTCCTCCGGAGGCAGTTCACCAGCTCTGCCGAGTATCTTGACAAAGCCGACTCCGCCCGAACCGGAATTCTGCGACCAGCTCGCCGGGTGGGAATCATCGATGCGGTATTCTCCCGGTGCAAGGACTATATCAGGGAAAACGTACCAGTTCACGTTGTTCCTGCCCGAACCGCTGCCGGTGAGGATATTTCCCGTGTATACTTCCGCACCGCTTGAATTATTGACTATCGAGATAGTCTGCTCACTGTAGTCTATAGAGAACGAGCCGCAGTTCCAGTGATAGTCCCATATCGCATCTATCGTCATTGGTTCTGTCAGGGTGAATACTGCATCTTTTGTCGGGGAATTGCTTACTCCGCCCACATTCGTCGTATCATATACGATAGCCGATGTCTCATGGAATGCCGAGAATTTCTGGTCTGCCTCTGTCGATGCCGCCATGCTTACAGCCGGTACTGATGTCAGTGCAAAGGATAAAGAGAAAAATGCTGCCAATGTGCGTTTGCCGATCATAAGATCCCCTCCTTTATATAAGATATGTTTATTATACCACATAAATATGAACATTTCATGTTTTTTAAGAAATTTCTACTAATTTCACAAGATATAGTTTAATTCTATGTGCATTTGCTACAACACAAAAAACTCTGTGGACAATCGCCCACAGAGTTGAAATGTTATACAGTTTTAAGCCATGCGGTGATATCTTCTGTTCCGCCGTTCATGACGTATGAATAGTATGCAAGGACGAGTGAAGCGTCGGAGGAATCTACTGTTTTGTCGCCGTTCACGTCTGCGAGCTTATTCTGCCCGTCGGTGAATGTTGACTGACCGCCGTTCACTACTGCCGCAAATTCTTCGAGTATCTGCGAAGCATCGGAGGCATCGACTGTTCCGTCCATGTCTACATCGCCGGGGCTGTAGGTCTTTCCGGGATCTTTGACGACTATATTGAATGACTTTGTATCGGTCAGTTCCGGTCTT
>CADBQF010000166.1 GCA_902796705.1 Ruminococcus flavefaciens | reverse complement strand
GCCGACAGGAGCGGCTGGAGCGATAACTACACCATGCTCCCGGTGAGCGGTATGTACAGGAGCAGAGTCCTGCCGGTCATATTCCCGGCTCTGCTGACGGTCGTTATCGCAGCCGTGCAGTATTTTTCCTACGGCTTTATAGAAGAACGCCGCCTGAAGCGTGAACGCAGAAAAGCTCAGGAAAATGCCCCTGCACCGCCGATCGTTGAAGATGACGATGAATAACAGATACCGGCACTTACATATTATATACCTGTCCATATAAAAAATACGTTGAAAAGCGTCGGCTGTGCGTATATTTTATATGGATATTTTTTATTCTGTGCGGAGCCTGAAAATGTTCATAATTTGTTTACAAATTTTTCCGCACATTTTATTATTTCTTTCGTTAATCTTTATAGCAGGAACAAATGTTATCTGAAACAAATTATATTATATGATGGGAGGATCCAATTATGAACAAACATTCATTCTTTCGCAGGACTATCGCAGGTATCGCAAGCCTTGTACTGACAGCCGGTGCTGTTCTTCCGGCCGCTGCTATGGCTCAGGAGGAAACACCTGCCAAGGTCTACACAGGTGAGTCCATGTACGTTGATGGCCCGATCTGCTACGAGAACTTCCACTTCGCCTTCATCGACGCTTACAATGACTGGGAGACAGGTGAGTATACTGTCAGATGTGTGAACAGCGACAATTACGGAAGGCTCGACTTCGGTGACGAGGTTCATCAGCGTAAAGCAGGTCAGTGGCTCAAAAAAGTCCCGATGGGTGCTTTTGCTGATCTTACACTTGCTTACCTCGAAGACGGCAATGTCGAGATACTCGGCATGAAGCTCAAGGGCGTTGACTATGTAGGTGATGCTCTGGAAGACGGCAAGGTGGACGTTTACGACCTTATCATGCTGAACGAGCATCTCTCCGGCGGTCAGCAGCTCACAGGTCAGGCTCTCTGCAATGCCGATATCAACGATGACGGAAAAGTCGATGAAGATGACCGTGATCTGCTCAAACGCTATATCCTCGGTGATTATTCGTTCGGTCAGGCTGCTGAGATAGGAAGCTACCGCCTTAGCGATACTGTTTCTGTACAGGCAGCAGAGGGAACTCCGGCTGATGATAAATACATAAACGCACAGATCGGTTTTGCTCTTGATTCGTTCAAGAGAGTGACGAACGAACAGCACAATAATGAAGATAAGAACATACTCGTTTCTCCGCTCTCTATAATGACTGCTCTCTCTGTAGCAGCAAACGGAGCTTCCGGCAATACGCTCAAAGAGATAGAGGAAGCTCTCGGCGGCCTTACTATCGATGAGATCAATGAGTATACCGCAAACTTCATAAACAGAGCATCTTCCGATGATACCAGCAGGCTGGATATAGCTGATTCTGTATGGTACAGAGACAGCGAAGACCTCCACATCAAGACGAGCTTCCTCGAAAATGTCGTTAAATACTACAATGGAGAGGTCTACAAGTCTGACTTCGACAACAGCACTGTCAACGATATCAATGCGTGGATATCGAACAACACGGGCGGAATGATAAAGCAGCTCATCGACAGGCTCGATAAGGAGCAGATGATGGTCATTCTCAATGCCGTATACTTCGACGCAGAGTGGGAGGATAAGTACGACCGTGCATATCCCGGAACATTCACCAACTACGACGGCAGTACAGCCGATGTTGAATTTATGGGTGCCGGAGAGGATTATTACTATGAACTCGACGGAGCTCAGGCTTTCCGTAAGCAGTATAAGGACAGAAAGTATTCGTTCGTAGGTATCCTCCCTGATGAGGGAACTGATATCTATGAGTATATCGCTCAGCTCGACAAGAAAGACATATACGACGATCTCAAGGAAACTTATCCGGATCCGTATCTGCTCTCAGTTACTATGCCTAAGTTCAAGTATAATTACACAACGAGCCTGAACAAGATACTCAACGATATGGGCATCAAAACCGCATTCTCACCGAGCGGGGCAGACTTCTCTGAAATGGGTTCATCAGACCTCGGCAATCTCTACATTCAGAACGTACTGCACAAGACAGCTATCGAGTTCAATGAGACCGGTACAAGAGCCGCTGCCGTTACAGCAATCTTCATGGCTGCTTCTGCTGCACCTCCGGAGAAGATAGTGAAACTCGACTTCAACAGACCGTTCGTTTACATGATCGTGGACAATGAGACCGATCTTCCTGTATTCATCGGTGCTATAGAAGAATTCTGACCATAACATATACACTCCATGACGAACGCCGGAAAATACCCGGCGTTTGTCAAAAACTGATCTGCACTCAGGACAAAAATCCCGCAGCACACAGGTGGATACTTATATAAAGGGATATACTTTTTATGGGGGAAACCTTTCTGAGGAAAGGTTCTCCCCCATACCCCCTTCCAAAGACTTTTAACATGATTTTTTTCTGACAGG